>CALGHC010000944.1 GCA_937915965.1 uncultured Myxococcales bacterium | reverse complement strand
GGGGCGGGCGGTGTAGCTATGCGAAACCGCCTGCGCTGTCAAGCCGAATCGACCCGTGCGGGGCGGATGCGACGGCCGCTGGTGACGCCGGTCAGCTGCCAATTCGCTCAGCCGCCGATTCGCTCAGCTGCCGATTCTCTCAGCTGGCAGCGCAGAGGCGACCGATTGCCAGGCGCGCCGGTTGAGGTCGTCTCGATCTTCCAAGTTGCAGCCGGCAGTTGGAATCGGTGGATGAATCGTCAACGTCACCGGGCCCGGCCGGATGCGGAGGCGATCGCGCGGCAGCGCGGCCCATGCGCCGTGCACCGTCACGGGCACGAGATCGACGCCGGCCTTGAGAGCCAGTACGACCCCGCCCTTCTTGAACGGTCGCAGTCGACCGTCGCGAGAGCGGGTGCCTTCAGCGAAGACCAGCGCGCTCTGCCCGGACTGCACTCGCAGGGCAGCCTCGTCCATGGTCCGGTGAGCCACGGCGGACGAGCCGCGATCCACACAGATCGCGCCGGTCGCCACGATCGCGTGGCCAAAGAGCGGGATGCGGGTCAACTCCTTCTTTGCGACGTAGGTGCACCCGATGGGCAGATAGCCAAGCAGCACGGGCGCGTCGAGGTTCGATGAATGGTTGGCGACCAGCACGTAAGGTCGACCGGGCACGAGGCGATCGCCGCCGATGACCTCGACGGTGACGCCGGCCGCTTCGACCATGAGGCGCCCCCACTCGCGTTGGCAGCGCTCCACCTCGCGGCGATTGCCCTGTCGGGCCCAGCCGACTGCCAGGACACCCCAGCGGCTGGTTTCGGCCGCCAGCCTGACGTAGGCGTGCAGCGTTTGGAAACGTCGACTCATCTTCTGGCGCGTCCTCGCGACGATCGGCCTCAGCGGTGAGCGAGAATAGAGCGCAGCTTGGCCTCTGTACACTTTGCCCTCTGTACGCCCTCTGTACATTTCGAAGGAGGGTATGGCCGGCGGACTCTGGTCCGGCGTCCCCTGAATCGGCCCCGCCAGAGCGGCTCGGACCCGGTCGGAGGCGACCGCGGCGGCGGCGCCACCAGTCCAACGGGCCGGGGCATTCATTTGTAATATCGAAATATTGTTAGGCATGCCGCTGCCGCCGTGGCCACTGCAGACGGGACGGTCGACGTTGACCCGAAGTACGGCGTCGGATAGCATTTCGGGTTCTCCTGCGCGGGGCTGCACTGCGGAGTCGGCGACCGGTGGCGATCGGCGCCGAAGCAACACCGAAACCGTGGTAGCAGCGGCGCCGCGCGCGCAGGTGGAGGATCGATGAGGCAATCTCCCATGGCCAGCCGACCGGTGCGAACCAGGACCGAACGGCGATCGTCGGCATGGCACGGCGCCAGCCGACCGCTGACATACACGCTGATCCTGATCATGGGCGCTTTCAGCGTCGCCTGCAGCGACCCCAAGCCGGGCGAAACAGACGCAGCGTCAGCGGCTACGACTGACGCTGATCTCAGTGATACCTCCACCGTCACTGACACCGCCGCGCAGGTCGACGCGGCGCCGGAGATCCCGCCGGGCGGCATCTGCGCGCCGGGAACGGTGAAGGCCTGTGTGAGCGAGACCGTCGCGTCGATGTGCAACAGCGAAGGCAGCGATTGGGCCGACACGACCTGCACCAACCAGCTCGGCGAGGTGACCCCGTGCTTCCTGGGCGCGGGCGGCGTGGGCAACCGCTGTGCCGATTGCCAACCAGGTTCGACGCGGTGCAACCCCGACGACGCGACGATCGTGCAGACCTGTGACCAGGCCGGCACGTGGCAGACCGAGAAGACCTGCAACGCCGAGATCGGTCAGGAGTGCTTCCAGGGAACCTGCCAGAAGGCCTGTGATATCAACATCAAGGCAAAGAGCTACATCGGCTGCGCGTTCTGGGCAGTGGACCTCGACAACGCCTTCGTACCTGGCGGCGCGCGCGGCTACTACGACGCAGCGAACGCCCAATACGCGATCGTCGTCTCAAACCCGTCCGACAAGCTCTCGTCGAAGGTCGAGATCCACGCCAGCGACGGTCTGGTGCTGTACGACGCGGTCGGCGACCTGTTGGACACGTCGGCGCTGCAGCCGGGCGAGCTGCGCGTCTACAACCTGCAGCCACACAATATCAACGGCACAGGCCTGTCGGCGCTGGCCTACAAGATCACGTCGTCGACACCGATCACGGTCTACCAGTTCAACCCGCTCGAGAACGTCAACGTCTTCTCGAACGACGCTTCGTTGCTGTTGCCCGACGAGCTGCTCGGCAAGTACTACATCGCGATGTCTCGCGAGCAGAGCTTCAGCGTGCTGCGTGGCTTCGTCACAGTCGTCGCGGCCGCCGCTGGGTCGACCAACGTGACCTTCACCTTCTCGGCGACGACGACCAAGACGCTGGAGGGCTGCGCTGCTTTCAACGGCAGTGACTGTATCGAGAAGATCAAGGTCTACAAGGCAGGCGAGTCGGCCCAGTTCACCCTCAACCAGGGGGACACGCTCAACATCGAGTCGGACGCGGTCGGATCCGACCTCACGGGGACGGTGATTCTCGCGGACAAGCGGATCGCGGTCTTCGCGGGTAGCGAGGCAGCCAACGCTCCCAATACCAACCACTGCGATGTCGGCGCGTGCGACGGGAGCGACCTGGCGCAGGGCAAGAAATGCGGCGTGTGTCAGTACGATCAGCAGACTCCATGCGGCAAGAACGAGCACTGCTCCAGCTTCATCACCTGCTGCGCCGACCACCTTGAGATGCAGATGTTCCCGGTGAAGACCTGGGGCTCGCACTACGTCGCGGTCAAGCTGATGCCGCGCGGCAAGGAGTCGGACTACTGGCGGATCATGGCCGCAGAGGACGCCACCAAGGTCACGACGCTGCCGCCCATCAAGGACGCCAAAGGCAAGAGCGTCTATGTGCCGGTCCTCAACAAGGGTGAGTGGTACGAGATCGAGACGACCGAGAGCTTCGAGATCATCGCCAAGCACGTCGATGGGTCGCCCGCCCCGGTGCTCGTCGGCCATTTCATGTCGAGCCAGGACGCGCCCGATCCGAACTCGGTCGGCCCGCAGCCCAATGACGCCGGCACCGGCGACCCAGCCTTCCTGCTCGCCATCCCCGTCGAGCAGTGGCGCGAGGAGTTTGTCTTCCTCACGCCCAACAAGTACGCCAAGAACTTCATCTCGATCGCAGCGCCGCTGGCCGCCGCCGACGTGACGATCGATGGCGCCGCGGTGCCGCCCGACCAATTCGCCAAGATCTCGAAAGATTACAAGATGGCCCAGCTGGCGGTCGATCCGGGCGTGCATCGCGTCAAGTCGAGCCTGGCGGTCGCCGTCGACGTCTACGGATTCGATCAATACGTCTCGTACGGCTACCCCGCCGGACTCGACCTCAAGGACCTCGAGCTCGTCAAAGAGCCCGGTGAGTAGCAATCGACCCACGCCCGAGCCCGCGCCCTGCGCGCAGGAGCCCGCCATGAACCGCAGCTTCCACCATGTCCTGCGATACGCGCCACTTTGGCTGGTCGCGCTCAGCCTCGGTGCCCTGCTAGCGGCTTGTTCCGATGACGGCGTCGACAAGCCGGGCGAGGCGGCCGTCGATGTCAGCGCGCAAGCGGACACCAGCGCAGCCGATGAAGACGCGCTCGCGGCCGAGGACGCCGAAGACGTCGCGCCCGACGACGCCGAAGACGTCGAAGCGCCACCCGCGGTGCTGTCTCTGACGGCAGTGGATCCCTCGCAGGGCAAGGCGAGCGGCGGCGAGACCGTGGTCGTCGCTGGCACAGGGTTCGTTGACGGCGCAGAGGTACTCTTTGACGGAACGCCGGTCGACGCCGATGGGGTGTTTGTCGTCGATGACAAGCAGATCCAAGTGCGCACTCCGCCTCATCCGCCTGGCCTGGCGAACATCCGCGTGAACCTACCGGGTGACCCACCGCCAACGGCCCTACTGGAGAACGCGTTCTTGTACTTCAACGAGGTTGTGATCATCGGGATCGACCCGCCGCACGGCCCCGTCGGCGGCGGCACGCCGATTACGATTCATGGCACCGGCTTCCTCGGAACCAAGACGGTGCTCGTCGGAGGCAAGGCCGCGATCGGCGTAGAGGTCATCGATGATGACGAGCTGATCGCCGTAACGCCCCCGGGCAGCTTTGGCAGCGCGCCGGTCCACGTGGTCAACGAGCGTGGCATCGGCCTGATGAAGAAGGGCTTCTTCTACCACGCACCGCCCCACATCGAATCATTGTCGCCGGCAGCGGGGCCGACCTTCGGGGGCCAGCAGGTGCAGCTCGTCGGTAGCGGCCTCACCGCCGACGCCAAGGTCAGCTTCGGTCAGGCGCAGGCGTCGATCCTCGTCGTGAGTGGACACAACAAGCTGGGTCTGGCGACGCCGCCGGGCGAAGAAGGTCCCGTCGACGTGCACGTCGAGACCCCATGGGGCAAGACAACCCTGCCTGGTGGCTACTTCTACGTCGGGGCGAAGCTGCCCGACGCCACCACCATCCTGTCGATCGCGCCGCCGCTCGGTCCGGTCGCTGGTGGCCAGACCGTCACGTTGATCGCTACTGGCCTGGTCTCGAAGGACGACACGACGGTGTTCTTCGCCGGCAAGCTGGCGACCATCGTCAACGTAGCGGCCGCCAATCACACCTTGCTGGTCAAGACCCCATCGGCGGAGGCGGTTGGCCCGGTCGACGTGATGCTGATGACGAGCAAAGGCACCGCGACGGCGGCAGGCGGATACACGTACGAGCAGGGTCTCGTGCTGACGTCGATCACGCCATCGGCCGGACCGCCGGCAGGCAACACCAAGGTGCGCATCAAGGGTTCGGGCTTCGCCAAGGGCAAGCCAAGCGTCAAGATCGGCGCATTCAAGACCAGCCCTGTGGTCGTCCTAGACGACTCCGAGCTCGAGACGGTCACGCCGCCGGGCAGCCCTGGCTACGTCAACGTCTCGGTGTCGATCGGCGACGAGATCGCGGTGTTGAAGAACGGATTCTCGTATGTCAGCGAACAGCTTGAACTCTACGTCACCTACCCCGACAGCGGCAGCCAGGCGGGCGGCACTTTTGTGCACGTCTTTGGCAGCGGCTTCAAGCAGAAGATGAAGCTCACGTTCGGCGGCAAGGCGGCGACCCACGTCACGTTCATCGACCCAACGCACATGACCTGCAAGACGCCTCCGGGCAAGGTCGGTGCTGTCGACGTAGTCGCCGACGTCGGTTCCAGCAGCCGCACGCTGGTCGGCGGGTTCACGTACTTCAACCCGATGAGCAAGTACGGCGGCACCTGGGGACCAGCGGTCGACGGCTCGGTCAACGTGACCGTCCTGGACGGCCAGACTGGCGAGCCCGTACCCGACGCGTTCGTCATGCTCTGGACCGATCCGGCGACGCCGCACCAAGGCTACAGCGACGCCAACGGCCAGATCACCTTCTCCGGCGAGGACGTGCTCGGCGAGCAGATGGTCTCGGCCTCCAAGGAGAAATACGAGTCCGCCTCGGTGGTCGTCTTCGACGCGACCAACGTGACGATCTACATCCAGCCAATCCCTGATCCCTCACCCGGATCGCCACCGCCGGGACAGCCGCCGCCGACGGTCAGCGGCAAGGTGATCGGCCTGGACAAGTACGTCATGATCCCGCTGGGCAACTGCTACCAGAGCCAGGGCAAACCAGGGGTGCCAGCGCCCGCCTGCAAGTCATGCGGCAACGATTCGCAGTGCGCGAGCGACACCAGCGACTACTCCTGTGTCGACTTTGACGCCGACACGACGACGGCGAAGTTCTGCGCGCGCGACTGCTCGCTCGGTCAGGAGTGCCCGGGCGGCTTCACCTGCTCGCCGCAGAAGGCCGGCGGCGCCCGCTGCGCCCCGCAAGCGGGCGAGCTGACCAGCATCTGCTACAGGACCAAGCCGCACTTCCTCGCGGGCGAGTACAAGCCGCCGATCGGCCCGGACTTCGAGGCCAACCCGGCCAACGGCTACAGCTACAAGATGTATACAGGGTACGGCGAGATGGCGATCGTCTGCTTCGGCGGCTACAAGGCCATCGGCGCGATCCTCGACAGCGCCGACGCGGCCTCGATCAACGCGTTCACGCCGACCATGATGGGGGTGAAGCGGCACGTCAACGTGATGCCAGGCGACAGCCCGACCGACGTGCACATCAAGCTCGACATCCCGCTGACCCGCACGGCTACGATCCGCCTCGACGATCCGCCCAAGTGGCCCATCGCGGCGGGTGCGTATCTGCTCACCGCCGCCATCGGCTACCTCGATCTCGGCTCAGACGGCGTCATCCAGATGCTCGACGTACCCCAGAAGTTCCTCGCGCCGTTCACCCAGGACCATCCCGAGCTGCTTGAGATGGAGTGGCTGCCAACGGCCTTCGTGGGCGAGATCGCTGACGCCAGCCTCACAGTGCTGGGGCTGGAGGTCGAGCTGCTCGGCCAGAGCCAACTGCCGATGTCCGCCGCGGTCCTGCACGACATCCACAACCTGAGCGACGACGCAATGTTGCGGCGCCTCGATGGCGGGCCGTTCGAGACAATCGCCACCGGCGTTCAGCACAACGTCAACGCGATCTGGGGCGCAGATATCGAGCACCTTTGGGCGGTCGGCGACCAAGGCACGGTGCTCGCTTGGGGCGGCAACGGCTGGACAGTGCAGGCCAAACTCGCCGAGACAGACCTCAACGCAGTCGCTGGAACTGACTCCACCCACGTCTGGGCCGTCGGCGACAAGGGCTCGGTGCTGACGTTTACGGGCATGGGCTGGCAGCCGCTCAAGAGCTTCAGCGGCGCGCCGCTGTACAACAGTGTCTTCGCGACCCAGACGGACTCCGGTCTCATCAAGGTCTGGGCCGCCGGCAGCAGCGGCGTCTACAAGCTCACCGAACAAGGCGGTGAGGTCGGCCTGATCAAGGACAACCCGTCGCCATATCTGTACGCGTGGGGCATCCACGGAAGCGACGCCGACCACGTCTGGGCGGTGGGCAACACCGGCGCGGTTGTCTTCTGGAATGGCCAGGTCTGGCAGAGCCAGATCAGCGGCAGCTCGATCGCGCTGCGGTCGGTCTGGGCTGCATCGCCGACGGACGCCTGGGCGGTCGGCGAGGCCGGACAGATCCTCCACTGGGATGGCGCCAAGTGGGCGCCCGAGCCAAGCCCCGTCAGCGTCACCCTCAAGGTCGTGCGCGGCACGTCGGCCACCGACGTTTGGGCCGCCGGCGACAAGGGCACCCTGCTCCATTGGGACGGCGCCACCTGGGAGGTCATCGCGCTGAAGGCGGTCGACAAGGCGCTCGCAGCGCTGTGGGTGAGCGCCAATGACGACCTCTTCGCCATGGGCGATCAGGAGCTGCTGGTCGGGCCGATGCTCTACCCGCCCCTGGACGACACACCCAAGAAGGACGGCACGCTGCCGGGGATGACGCTGAAATGGGGCACAGACCCCGAGACGGTCGAACCGCACTTCAACTGGGTGTCGATCGGCATTCCGGGGATGGGCGGCGTGACGCCTGTGTGGAACATCATCGCCGAAGGCAGCCTGGGCGAGGTCACCTTGCCCGACTTCCCCAACATCCAAGGCACGCCCGGCATCCCCAAGCAGACGCCGCTGCAGCTGACGATGATCCGCGGCTACAAAGAAGGCTTCGACATCGACGCCTACGACCTCACCGACCTAAACCAGCTGAGCTGGGGCGCCTGGGCGATCAACGCGCTGATCTTCTTCCGCCAGTGAGCGGAGAGCGGAGCCTGACTTGAAAGAGAAGACCTCTGGTCGAGGGCGGCTGGTTGCCCGGTGCCTGCTGCTCGCCGGCACCTCGGCTGCGCTCGCGATCGGCGCGGCCGCCTGCGGCACTCCCGACGAAGACGCGGACGCCGGCGTGACAGTCGGCGATGGCGGCGGAGACGATGACGTGGCCGACGGCGCCATCGAGCCAGACGACGGCGGCAGCGACGACGTCGACGCGGCCTCGGCTGACACCATCGACAGCAGCGGAAGCAGCGGAGCGCTCTTGAAGGCGAAGTCGCTGCACTTCGACGAAGACTTCCGCGCGGTCTGGGGCAGCAGCGCCAACGACGTCTGGTGGGTGGGTCGCGAAGGCCGGATTCTGCACGACAACGGCGCGACGCTGACACCACTCGATCCCGGCACCGACAAGGACCTGTTCGCCGTATGGGGCCGTGGTCCGGACGATGTCTGGGTGGTCGGCGATGGCATCGTGCTGCGCTGGAACGGCTTCGTCTTCCACGACAAGACCCCCGACGGGATGGAATCCGTCGAATTCCGCGCCGTTCACGCCCCGGCCGATGGGTCAACAGTGCTGATCGGCGGCGCGGACGGCATCATTTTGCGCGTCCTCGAGGACGGCTCGCTGATGCAAGAAGAGACAGAATCGAAGATCGCCCTGCACGGTATCTGGGCGCTGAACGCCGGCAACGCCTGGGCCGTCGGCGTGCAGGGTCAGGCCCTGCGCCTGTCGGGCGGCACCTGGTCAACGACGTCGATGCCGTCGGCCGGCCCGACGATCCGCGTAATCGGCGGCAGCCCCAAGGGCCGACTCTTCGCCGCCGGTGACGGCGGCTGGCTGGCGCTGACCGACGGCTCCACCTGGAAGACCGACCTGTCCAATGACCCCAAGAGCCGCGACCTGCTGGGGCTGTGGGCGGTCTCTGACAAGGACGTCTGGGCGGTGGGGCTCGACGGCGCGTTGGTGCATTTCGACGGCAGCAAGTGGAACGTGCGCGACATTGACGGCACCTACATGAAGACGGGCTCCTTCCACGGCATCTGGGGGACGAAGACCGACGACGACACGATGGTGGGCTACGCGGTTGGCGACAATGGCGCAGGCCTGCGCTACGCCGACGGCAAGTGGCTCGACCGCGAGGCCGAGACGACCGCCGACCTGCTCGCGGTCAGGGCCCTGCCGGACGGCCGACTGGTCGCGTGTGGCCAGAGCGGCCTGCTGCTCGCGGCGAAGGACGCCAACAGCCCGTTCCTCGGCCTGGCGGCGCCAGTGGACGCGGCGGATCTGCACGGAGTGGCTGGCGATGGCGAGGGCGGTCACTGGGTCGTTGGAGACGGCGGCGTCGTGATGCACAGCGCCGCCGATGGCAAGCCGACCACGCTCAACCCTCCAGCTGCTGCGGGCGCCAATCTGCGGGGCGTCGCCCGGCTGAGCGATGGCAAGATGCTGTTTGTCGGCGACGGCGGCACGGTCGTCGTGGGTGACGGCGACGGCTTCGCGGCCGAGACCACCGGCAAGCAGATCGATCTGTATGCGGCTGCCGCCGCGGGCGACGACGCCTGGGCCGTGGGCGATCTGGGAGCGATCTTCCACCGCGACAAGGACGGCGCCTGGAGCAAAGAACCGACCGGCGAGACCGGCTTGTTGCACGACATCGTTGCGTGGGGGGACGGCTCGGCCGCGGCCGCCGGCGAAGGCGGCCTGGTCCTGGTGCGCAGCGGCGGCTCATGGCAGAAAGCCTTCGAGTCTCCAGGGCTGTTCCTTTACGGGATCACGCGCCTGAAGGATGGGCGCCTGCTTGCGGTCGGCTGGGCCGGCGCGCTGGTGATTGGCGAAGGCGCGTCGTTCAAGAAGCTCGACAGCAAGCTGCCCAACGTGCTGCAGGGGGTCGCAGCCACCGCCACCGGCACCATCGCCGTGGGCAAGAAGGGCGGCATCTATCAGGTCGCGGAGAAGCTGCCATGACTTGCAGGCACGATCACGGCGGGAACGGGCGACGAACTGCTGCCATCGGCTTGCTTGGTTGCTTGGCGCTGGTGTTGGCGAGCTGCGGCGACGAGCCGAACGCCAGCGGTGGTGACGACGCGCTGAGCGATGTCGCGGCTGCGGCAGACAGCGATGGCGCCGACGACGCAGCCGACGCGCCCGTGCAGGTGACGGTGATCGACGCGGTCAGCGACGACACGGCCATCGACGGCGGCGGCAGCGAGGGCGGCGGAGGCGGCGGAGGAGGAGGCGGTCTCTTCACCCAGATTCAGGTGCCCGGCAACGACAACACGGTGTTCCACGGCTGCTGGGCCGAGGGCACGACGCGTGTGTACCTCGCCGGCACCGGCGGCGCCATCGCCGGTCACGATGGCCTGGCCTGGGAGCAGTACACGGCGGGCACGTTCCCGACCCTCAACGCAGTGGCCTCGAGCGACGGCGGCGATCGCGCCTTCGCGGTCGGTCTCAACGGGACAGTCGTCCAGACACAAGGCGACGACGGCAAGACCGGCAAGGCATGGGGGCCGCCCGGCGCCTGCTTGAAGGCGGCAGACTGCGACGACGCCAGCCCTTGCACCAGCGACGTCTGCGAGGACGGCGTGTGCTTGCACCTGGCTTCGGGGGCGGCGGGCTGCTGTGGTGGCCCAGCATTCGGCGACAGCTTCGACGGCGGCACCTTGGGCGGCTGGGTGGTCACCGATCTGCACGCTCCGAGCGGAGCGGGCGGGGTCGTGTGGAGCGCCGCCGCGATGACGTCGGCGGGCGGCGTCGCCCGCCACACCAGCCCGCCTGCTGCCCTCTACTTCGGTCGAACCGATCAGCCCTGCCCCAGCGAGCCCGCCAAGGTCTGCCCGACCTTCGACAACGGCAACGTCGTCGGTGCAGCGGCCGTATCGAAGCCGGTCTCGATCCCAGCATCCGCCAAGGCCACCCTCTCGTTCCAGCTGTTTCTCGACGTCGAATCGTCGACCAGCTACGACAAGCTCGAGATCAGCGTGCAGCCCAAAGCGGGCGCCAAGAAGGTCGTGTGGACCAAGGCGACCCTCAACGGCAGCGGCTCGACCGGCGGCAAGTTTGTGCAGCAAGCTGTGGATATTAGCGAGTATGTCGGCCAGTCCGTCCAGGTCGAGGTGAGGTTCGACAGCGTCGACAGCTTCGGCAACAGCACAGAGGGAGTCTACGTCGACGACCTGCTGATCAGCACCGTGTGTGGAGCGGAAGGCGGCTCCGCCGAGTCGCTGACCGACAAGCCCTTCTTCGCGGTCTGGGCCGCCAACGATGACGACGCCTGGGCCGTCGGCGCCGACGGCGCGATCGCCCACTGGAACGGTTCAAAGTGGCTGATGAAGACCAGCGAGCCACGTGACGTCTACGACATGGGCGGCGTAGCGGGCGGAGCTGCCTTTGCCGTCGGCCAGAAGGGGCTCGTGGGCGAGGTCGGCGCGGGCGGCGTGGGAGTCGAACAGGTCGCCACAGCGGTCGACCTGCGTTCGGTGGCGGTGACAGCCGCGAGCGGCGACAAGCCGGCCCACGCCGTCGCGGTCGGCGACCAGGGCGTGTACCTCGAATGGGACGGCAAGAACTGGTCCGTACCGGACCCGTTTACGCCCGAGGGGCTCGCCGCCGTCGCGGCGGTCGGCGACGGCGGCTACTTTGCGGTGACAGGGACCGCGGGCATCGCCAAGATCTTCGCCCGCGACGCTGCGACCGGCGCCTGGGCGCTCAAAAGCATCGCCTCGGGCACGGTCACGGATCTCGCTGCGCGACCTTCCGGGCTGGCGTTCGCGGTCGGCAAGGCTGGCCTGCTGCTCTCGCGCCAAGGCGACAACTGGCTGCAGAGCAAGGCCTTTGGGTCCTTTGACGCCTACGGAATCTACCTGACCAGCGACACGGACGGTTGGGCCGTCGGCAGCGCGGGCCTGATGTCCCACTGGGATGGAAAGAAATGGGAGATCGGCCCCGCGGGCACGGGCAAGACGCTGCGCTCGGTCTGGGCGTCGGGGGCCGATGACGCCTGGGCCGTCGGCCTGCTCGGCACCGCGATCCACTACGACGGCCAGGGCTGGACCCAGGTGGCGCTGCCGGTCGACAAGGCCGGGCTCGACCTGTTCACGGTGTGGGGACGGTCGGCCAATGAGGTCTACGCGGCGGGTGTCGGCGGTGTCGTGTTGCGCTGGGATGGCGCGGTCTGGCAGTCGATCTCCGAGCCGGTGACGGCGACCCTGCGCGCCCTGTGGGGCAGCGGCCCCAACGACGTCTGGGCCGTCGGCGCCGAAGCGGCGATCTACCACTACGGTGGTGGGGCGTGGGCTCCAGTGGCCATTGAGCCTTATCCGATCCCCGGCCAGGAAGACCCCTACATTGTCGAGTCGACGTTGTACGCCGTCTGGGGCTCCGGCGCCGACGACGTCTGGGCGGCCGGCGCACCGGACAAGCACGGCAGCGGGGTTCTGGTCCATTGGGACGGCAAGGTGTGGACCTACGTGCCGGCCCTGAAGGAAGAGTCCCGCTCTGTGCGCGCCCTGTGGGGCTGGAAGAAGAACGAGATGCTGATCGGCGGGACGGCCGGCATGCTCTATGCGTTCGACGGTGCTGAGATCAAGCCTGTCGAATCGGGCTCGATCGCGACCTTCTTCGGCATCTGCCCTTACGGCAAGGACGCCCTGCTGGTCGGTAGCATCGGCACCGTCCTGCGCTACACGCGCACCGACTAGCGACCCGCATCGACCCCGATCCCCGGCCTCAGCCGGCCCACCCGTCGGAGACCAAGCCATGCGCGCCCGCAACCGACTCGCCCTGCCACTCCTCGCGATCTCCGCGGTCGCCGTCGCCCTCGGCGGATGCGCGAGCGATCCCATCTCCGGTCAGGTGATGTACACCGACGCCACCAACTACGGCGACGGCGTGACATTTGGCGACGGCGCTGGCGTCGACGGGGGGGAGCCCTCCGATGACGTGGCGGCGGCCGACCACGTCGGAGGCGACGGCGAAGAGCAGCCGCTCGGCAGCGAGCTGCGGTTCGGCATGCCGAACGGCAACGCTGACGACTTCGGCGGGCTGTGCGAGAGCATGTGCGCGGTCAAAGTCAACCAGAATGGCGTACGCAAGCTGATCGTGCAGTACCTGATCAACGGCGTGCCGCAGCCCTTCGTCGCCGTTCAGTTCGCGCCCACCGATCCAAACAGCACGATCGCCGAGATCCTCGCCGAGACCGTCTTCACCGACAGCGAGGGGCGGGCAACAACCGAGGTCAAGTCGGGCAGCGATCTGGGGGTGTTCGGCGTCGACGCCAGCGTACCAGATGACGCGCAGGCCGGTACGCGCCACTTCGAGCTGCACGTTCTAAGCAAGGCAAAGGGGCCGCTGCAGGTGATCCTGCACTACAAAGGTGTCAAGGATCCCAGCTCATTCCAGGAGATCAAAGTCCGTCTGACCCTGCAGAAGGACGTCGGCAAACCGGCGTGCGGCGACATCGACTGGGGCATGCAGTTGCCGCAGGCGACGATCGAGAGCCCGCCGGCCCTGAAATGGGACCAGCCGTGGACGCTGGACTTCCCGGTGCTCGCTTCGATCGTCCAGCAAGCGGGCGGCGAGGCCCAGCTGACGGTCCTGGGCGTGGCCGCAACCAAGCCGTACGGCGCGATCAAGGCAGGCGGCTGTTCCGACCAGGGCGCGGGCGTCAAATGGAACGCAGTCACCCAGGTGCTCGAGGGCGACACGGTCGAGATCGACGTCTTTGATGTGCCGCCGCGGCTTGAGGGCATCTACGACCTGACCATCCACCTCGACCTGCTCAGTGTCCTGCCCGACAACGTCGAGTTCGTCCTCAAGACGGTCTTCGACATCCTCACCGACCCTGTGGGCGGCATCCTCGCGCTGGCTTGCAAGCTCGGCAATGGCAGCCTGGACTCGTTCTGCGGCTACATCTTCGAGGACCCATCCAACCCCAGCATCAAGGCGCTGGCGCAGCCGATCGGCGCGATCGTGGTCAAGTTCATCGACGCGATCTTGCTGTCGCTGCTGCCCGAGAGCGTCCAACAGGGACTTGGAGCGGGCGCGGATCTTGGCGAGATCCTCACCAACATGGAGATCGGCGGCGAGCTCGAGTTCAAGAAGGAGCCCGACCAGAGCGGCTACCTCGCCGCCGAGTTCACCCGCCAGTCGTGGCAGACGATCACCTACAAATGGTCGCTGGGTCAGTCCTGCAACCCCAACGATCCGAACTGCGGCAAGGCGAGCTTCGGTATCGGCGCGGTGGCGGGCTACGAGACCGAGACGATCGTCGGCCACTTCGAGGCGTGGCGCGATTCCCTCAAGAGCGAGCTGACCATCGGACTGCACGGCTTGAACGTGAAGTGGGGCGCGATCATCAACCACGTCGTCCAGAAGGTGCTGCTGCCCATGCTCACCGACCCCAAGAAGGAGAGCCCTGTGCCGATCGACAGCTACGAGAAGCTGATCAAGAGCCTGCTGGCCGGCAAGCAGTGTTTACTCAAGGACACCTGCTGCGACGAGTTCGGCGCAAGCCTCGCGTCCCAGCAGGGTCTCCTCAAGGCCGACTTCCTCGCCTCGACCTGCGAGCTGTTGATCACCCTGGGCACCGCCATGCTCGAGGCGCAGATTGTCAGCCTCGATGCAGACACCGGCGACCCGGCGACAAAATCTGGCCTGCTGCTGGAGAGCAAGAACTGCCCGCTCTTCGACATCAACCAGGAGAACGGCCTGGTCGACAGCGTCGGCGCCAAGAGCCAGCCATGCCTGTGGGACATGACCATCACGGTGGGCGGCAAGCCGCAACCGATTCAGTCGAACTTCTACGCGACACGTCAGGACTGAACCCGACCTCGCCGCAGGCCAGACAAGCCGTCCGGACCCGTGAAGGCGCCATCACCGCTCGCCGAGCGCTCCGGCCGATCCAGCCGTCGATGCAGCCGTCGATACCGCCGTCAGTTCAGCCGTCAGTACATCGTGTAGACGTGAACCTGGAGGACGCCGCGGCCGGCCTTGTTCTCGAAGGGGACCTTTGCACCGTCCTGCAAGGGCAAAGCACCAGCGAAGCCGACCACGTCCTTGCTGACATTGAGCAGCCCACCGAGCTCAACGACGTTGAACCGCTGGTACCAGTCGACCTCCTGCACCGTGACGATCGCGTGCATGGCGGTCATCGCGTCGAAGACCGGTCCTGCGAAGACGACCTGATCGGGCGCGGTGGTTGTGCCTTCCGCCTGAGTCCACATCTCGACGCTGCGGTGGGCGAGCTTCGCCTCGTGGACGAGCACCGTCTTGCCAAAGGTCTGCTGCACGTAAGGATCGAAGCGGATCTCGACCTCAACGACGAGCTCCGCCGGCGGCATCCCATTGTCGCCGAAGTCGAAAAGATCGTTCTTCTCCTTGTCATCAAAGAGTTCGAATTCGACCAACTCGACGACGACCTTGCGGCTGTGAAAGAGACCCGCGGCGGCGAGAAGAGCGGCCGCCTCTGTACCCGGGCAGGCCATGTGGTCGACATGCACGAAGCTGTGAGTCGAGGGCAGTGTCTGACCTGCTGGGGTCACGAACGCGGCATCCGCGGCCTGTGTGTGGAAGAACTGGTCAAGCGTATACATGATGCCGTCATTCGGTTCGTCCCCCGGGTTGTTGAGGTCGAGCAGCTGCACGTTGAGCGCCTGCGCGATCTTCGGATCGGTCGCCGCGGTGTGGTGAATCAGCACGTGGCCAAAGAGCGGGTTGTTGCCGGCGTACAGTTTGTGATCCCAGGCCGCGGTGGTGTCCTGCACCAGATCGGGGTTCATGATCACGAAGTCGTTGAGCTCCAGGCCGAGCGTCGTAGCGCCTTGCTGGATGGTCGGGTTGTCAAAGAGCCGAGCGAGCCGAGCGCCCGCGATGACGCCGGTGGTGGTCGACCAGCGGACGATCTTGGCGCTCGATGCCAGCGCCTCCAGGTCGTGCTCGATGAGGTGGCGGCTGACCAGGCAGCCCATCGAGTGGCACACCAGGTTGACGTGTTGGGCACCCGAGACGGCCATCTTGTGGGCGATGAACTTGGCGGTGATCAGCGCGTAACGTGGCAGGCCGGTGGGGCCGCCGTCATAGGGGAACTGATCAATCTCAGCGACGTCGGCGGGGCTGAGCCAGGCGGCTGGCTGCTTGCCGTAGTATTCGACGCCGATGAGGTGGTTGGGTGCGCTGGCGCCGGCGACGGTGTCGCCACAGGGGCGGTCGACGCCAAACGCGGTCATCGTTCCGATCAGTCCGCCGCATCCCTTGTCGGAGCCGTAGACGGCCTTGTCGAGGCTATCCCCGCTGTTGTTGCTGAAGCCGTGCACCCACACCGTGATGGTCTTGGGGTCATCCCACAGCGGCGTGCCGGTGATCTTCGGTGGCGCGCCACAGTCGGCGGGGCATTGAGAGGCGAGCTCGCAGGCAGCGCAGGTACCGTCGCCGCAATCCTTCCACCGATCGGGATCGAGCTTGGGGCCAATGCACATGCCGAGCATACAGGCGCCGCCGGGGCAGCTGACCAAGGGGTCACCCGTGCAGAGGTAGGTAAACGGCACGACGGCCGGGCACCCTGCTGCGTCGGCGGAGTCGAGCGCGAGGTCCCCATCCGCCGCGCCATCTGCCGCGGAGGCCGCGTCGACCGAAGTGTCAGATTGAGGCGCGCCGTCGGAGGCGGTGTCGGCCTCGGGGGCGGCGTCGCTCACGGTCTCGGCTGCCTCGTCAGCGTCCGTCATGGTCTCAGCCGCCGAGACAGCGTCGGACCCGGTCACACTGTCGGCCACACTGTCGGCGCCGGGTTCGAGCGTCTCGTCCGCGTCGGACCCGGCCGTGCTGTCCGCGTCGGACACAATCGCGCTGTCGGACCCGCTCGCGGCGTCGGCGACACCGTCGGCTTCGGCGGACGCCGCGTCGTCGGAGCAGGCAGTCGCAAGGCCCAAGAGGACAGCGAGCGAGGCCACCAGAGCAACACGCATCGAGCGAGCGGCGAGGGAACGGTGCGCGAAACAGAGGATGCGTTGCATGGGGTTCCTCCGAGGCGGGGGAGCGTCAGCGACCGAGAGGGCCGCCCAGACGGTAGCTGCAACACCTCGATCTCGCAAGCGTTGTGACAAGTCTCCTGCGGCAGCGCGGCGGGCGTCGTCGCCGCGATCAGGCGAAATCGACCGGGTCCACATCCATCAGCCAGGTGACACCGGCAGGCAGTTCAGCGAGCACCGACTTCTCAGCGGCGGCCAGAGAGGCGTGCAGGGAGGTCCGGTCGGTGTGGCGCATCAGGGCGTGGACCCGGCTCATCCCGCGCAGACGCGCCAGGCCCGCTGCCACCGGACCGCGCACCTCAGCGCCGCGATCGCGCAGGAAGTTGACCACGGCGTGCATCGCCGCCCAGGCCGGCTCGGGCGTCGTTGCGCGGGTCTCAAGCAGGACCAGGTGACCAAATGGGGGATAACCCTGGTCGGCGCGATGTCGCAGCTCGGCGCGCACGAACCCCTCGTGATCGTGGCCGAGGGCAAAGCGGATCGCTGGGTGCCCCGCAGCGAAGGTCTGCACCAACACCCGTCCGGGTCGGTCCGCCCGACCGGCGCGACCGGCGACCTGGGTGATGAGCTGGAACGTGCGCTCGGCGGCCCGGAAGTCGGGGATCCGCAGCCCGGACTCGGCCAACAGCACGCCAACGAGGGTCACACCCGGAAAGTCGTGGCCCTTTGCGAGCATCTGCGTGCCGACCAGGACATCGATCTCCCGGTTGCGGAAGCGGTCGAGCAGGTCGATCAGGCGGCGACCTTGGGCCGTGTCGCGATCGAATCGGGCGACGCGCAAGCCGGGAGCGGCGCTGGCAAGGACGCTCTCGAGTTTCTCGGTCCCCGCGCCGATACCGACGAGGTGATGGCCACCGCAGGTCGGGCACGACAGGTCGAGGGCACTGGCATGATCACAGTAGTGGCAGCGCAGCAGGCGCTGACCCCGGTGCAGCGTGAGCGTGACGGCGCACTTGGGGCACTCGACGCCGGCGCCGCAGCTGCGGCAGATCATCGTCGTCGCGAATCCCCGCCGGTTGTGCAGCAAGAGCGCCTGCTCGCCGCGACCGACGACCTCGAGGATGCCATCGAGCAGCTCGCGACTGATCAGCGACGGGCGCTCGTCACCATCGCCGGGCAGGCGCTCCGCGTAGCGCAGGTCGACGATCGTGACCTCGGGCATCGGCCGGTCCTCGACGCGACGTGTGAGCTCGATCCGACCAAGACGGCCCGTGTCGCTCAGATGCATCTCTTCGCAGCTGGGAGTCGCGGAGCCGAGGATGCAGACGGCGTTCGAGGCCCTGCAGCGAACCAGCGCGACGTCTCGGGCGTGGTACCGCAAGCCCGTGGCCTGCTTGAACGAGCCATCCTGACACTCGTCAACGACGATCACGCCGAGCGGATCGACCGGGGCAAAGACCGCCGAACGCGCGCCGATGACAATGCGCCGGCCCCCGTCGCGCACCTGGACAAGCTGGTCGTGCCGCTCGCCTTCGCTCATCGCCGAATGCAGCACCGCGATCGCATCGCCGAAGCGGGCGCGGAAGCGGGTGACCAGCTGCGGCGTCAGGGCGATCTCGGGCACCAGCACGATGGCACCGCGACCCAGGGCGAGCGCCCGCTCGATGACGTGCAGATAGACCTCGGTCTTGCCCGATCCCGTCACGCCCCGAAGGACCTGACCGGTGAAGGCGCCGGCGTCGACAGCCGCACACAGCTTCGCGACCGCGGCGCCTTGCTCAGAGTTGAGCACCGGCGGCACATCGCGCTCGATGGCTCGACGCAGCCCCATCGGGTCGCGGTGGCGGATTGCCTGAAAGAGGCGCAGCAGGCCGCGCGCCGCGAGGCCCTCAAGCATTTGCTGCGGTACCTGTACCACCTTCGTCGCGCCGGTCTCTGGATCGACCTCGCAACGCAGATCGCGCGCCGGCAGCTCGTTTCGCGCCGCGAGCCGTTCGAGCACGCGCCGCTCGGGCTTGCGCAGATCGGTTGGCCAGTCGACGCCGGTGACGGCCGCAACCGTCCACACCCGGCGCTCATTCTCGCGGTCATCGGCTACGCCCGTGCGCCGCAGCGCCGCCGGAACCGCGGTGCGTACGACCTCTCCCAGCGGCGCGTGGTAGTAGCGGGCGATGAAACTCAAGGTCTCGCGCAACGACGCAGGTACGCTGGGAGCGACATCGAGCACATCGAGGAGCGGGCGGAGACGATCGGCGGGAAAGCCCAGCTCGCCGACCGGCAGCCGCGCCCACACGACGCCGACGATCTGACGCTGACGCAGCGGCACGACCACCCGCATTCCAGGCAGAACGCGGTCCTCAAATCCCTCTGGCAGGCCATACGACAGCAGCTGCGTCTGCGCCGGCACGGCGACCTGAACGGCGTGGGCGAACCGACCGCCAGGGCCGGCCGATGCCGGCGCCTCGGGTCGGGGCTTGCGGACGCGGCTGCGACGCGGCTCGTCAGCAGCCGATGTGGCGGCACCTGGGACGGACGATTCTCCAGACGCGTCGGTCGTGGGCGCGGGCACGAGCGCCGGCGCGGGCGCGGACGACGCGGACGAGAAAAGGTCGGCTTGCGGCGGGGGTCGACGGGTCACGGGCCGATGGTGCGACGCCGGCGGGGAGGAGGCAAGGCAGCAAGCCCGCGGGCGACGCGATGGTCCGGGCGGGGCATCTGCACGTCAGAGGCGATGGGCGACGTGCAACAAGACCACGCAGGCCATCGCGATGGCGGCAACCAGATGCACGCCTCTCCCGCCTGCCATCAGCTTGGTCAAGAAGGTGATGCGGGGCTGCGGAGTCGTGCTGTGGGGTTCGTAGATGACCATCATGCGCGGCACGATCTTGTTGACGAGCGTGAGGAGAAGGCCAGTGCCGACGGCTGCACACAGGGTGCCGACCAGCACCTGCTCAAGCAGCGAGCGCGCCTGAAAACCGCTATGCATGCCGACAAGCCCCAGAACTGCAA
>CALGHC010000943.1 GCA_937915965.1 uncultured Myxococcales bacterium | reverse complement strand
CGGTCGACACCGCGCCGCCCAGCTACTCGCAGCCGGGCGCGTGCAAGAAAGAGGGCGCAGAGGCGTGCGGCGCGTCGCTTGAGACCGACCCCGCCAACTTGTACGTGTGCAAGACCGGCAAGTGGAAGGTCCTCCAGACCTGCTCGAAGTGGTGCGAGTCGATGCCCGATGGCGTGCCGGATCGCTGCCGCGACGACCTCATCGTTCCTGGCTCATTGGAGACGGCCCTCGACGGACAACCCTACGTCGAGCAGAGCTGCGTTGACTTCACGCACCCCGATTGGCCCTTCGCCGCCAAGAAGTGCAGCTACGCGTTGGGCGGCATCAAGGCGTCCGTCGTGACTGCGACGCTGTCGGCCAAGAAGGTTGGCAAGTGGATTGTCGACGCGGCCGTGTTTTCTCCGGCTGTTTGGGCCCTGCGGTATCGCGACCCAGCCGCGTACAAGAAGTGCCTGAAGATGATTGCGCAGGCCGTCCTCGGGCAATCGTCGCGGATCTTCCCCATCGAAGGCGGCGTGCTCGAGAACATGACGGGTCAGCAATGGGTCAACTATCCGTTCTACCACGGCGTTACCGACGGCTGCACGTCCGGCTGCTACTGCCGGATCAACTCGCTGCATCGCACCGAGTGGTGTGCCTACGAGAACTTCTTGGGGACCAAGACGTACAACGAGTGCATCGCCAAGGTCGGGTCCACCGGGCTCACCAAGGCGTGGGGCAATCGCTGCCTGAGCAACCACGTCAATGCCTGGCAGTCGTGGGAGAACGCCCACTTCCGAGCGAAGATGTACACCTACAACCAGCAGATCCAGGTCGCCTGCAAGACTGCGGTCGTGTGCAGCCCGAGCGAGGTCGTCGCTGCGCTCGCCGGGGCGCTGAACTGAGGCTCCCCCGGACAGGCGATATGACCGCCTGCTGTTGGCGGCTGACCCGGTCAGAGAAGACAAGAGGGAGGAACTGGAGAGGGGTGAGCGAGTCGCTCATTCGGCCAGGGTCGCCTTGGCGGCCGGAGACGGCATGGCGCCGTCCTGGGTCGAGGGGCTGTGGAATACCCCAGGTCTTCGACTCTGGAGCGCATCCCCGGGCGCCGCTCAGCGCGGGGCCTAGCTGTTGGTGCCATCCAGCTTGGCGATGGCCGCTTCGGCGACGGCCTCTTCGGCGATGGCCTTCTCGAGTCCTTCGATGACCTGGCCGGCGGGCGGGTTCGGCGTGGCCGCGACCTTTCACCCGGGCCACCAGACGCTGCGCCGCGGAACGAGACAGGCGTGCGCCTACAATGCACGACCAGTAGCAACAGCGGAAGCGGGGAATCTGGGCACCGTCAGCCACCACAGCCTTCGGAAAACCCCTAGCCTGCAGGGCCGCGACTCGCGACTGGGCTCTGGCAAGCGCCCCTGGACCGTCCGACTTGTCCT
This sequence comes from uncultured Myxococcales bacterium, assembly GCA_937915965.1. Taxonomy (GTDB): domain Bacteria; phylum Myxococcota_A; class UBA9042; order UBA9042; family UBA9042; genus CALGHC01. The sequence continues at coordinate 43 of CALGHC010000943.1, read as the reverse complement.
CACTGCAGGCGATGACCAGCCATGGGCCGTTTGCGTGCAGGAC
>CALGHC010000942.1 GCA_937915965.1 uncultured Myxococcales bacterium | reverse complement strand
AGCGAGCACTACTAGAGCGAGCACTACTAGAGCGAGCACTACTAGAGCGAGCACTACTAGGTCGAGAACGTCGAACAGGTCGCATTGGTCGACTACAAGCCGCGACGCTGCGGCCCCCAACTGCCACGAGCCGCCCATGACCACTGAACTGACCGTCATCTGCCTGCCGACGTACAACGAGGTGGAGAACCTGCCGCTGATGACCGCGGCGATCCACGCGATCGTGCCGCACGTCCACATCTTGGTGATCGACGACAACAGCCCCGACGGGACTGGCGCGCTCGCAGACGAGCTGGCCGCGGCGGACGACCGCGTCTTCGTGCTGCACCGAGCCGCCAAGGAAGGTCTGGGCCGCGCCTACATCGCCGGCTTCCAGTGGGCGCTGGCCCGCGAATACCAGCTCATCTTCGAGATGGACTGCGACTTCTCCCATCAACCCAAGTACCTGCCCGCCTTCATCGAGCGCGCGGCTCAGGCCGATCTGGTCCTGGGTTCTCGCTACATCCGTGGCGGCGGCACCGAAGGCTGGACCTGGCACCGCCGCGTCCTCTCCCAGGGCGGCAACACCTACGCCCGCGCCATCCTCGGCCTGCCCTACCGGGACCTGACCGGGGGATTCAAGTGCTTCCGCCGGGCGGTGCTCGAGGCGCTGCCGCTCGACGACATCGTCAGCAACGGCTACGTCTTCCAGATCGAGCTGACGTGGCGGTCGGTTCACCTCGGGTTCTCGGTCGGCGAGGTACCGATCGTCTTCCCCGATCGCGAACGGGGCGAATCAAAGATGCACGGCGGCATCGTCTTCGAGGCGATGGCGAACGTGTGGAAGTTGCGCTTCCTGCCAAAATCGCGGCGATAGCTGCGGCGCCGCCACGGCGGCAGCGGTGGCGCCCGCGGTGGGGTTGAGGGCGCGTATACCGCTGGTCAAGAGACGCTCGCTTGCGTACCATCGGCTCGCTGCGACGGCCCTGCCGAGACCCTGGGCGCACTGCAGGGGCGTTTGCGCCACGAATCGAGCAAGTCGAGCGCCTGGCGCCGCCGATCCCGGAATCCCGGGCCGGGTGGCGCCAGTCGACACCGACGGCCACGCAGAGCCAGACGAAACGCATCCGGCCAGCGACCGGGGCATGACGGGGGATCGAGAATGACACAGGATATCAACGCGTTGCTTGGCAAGGGAAGCGAATTCGAGGGCAAGCTGACCTTCGAGGGCACCGTTCGCATCGACGGCAGGTTCACCGGCGAGATCTTCAGCGACGGCACGCTGATCGTCGGTGAAGGCGCCGAGGTCAACGCCGAGGTTCGCGTCGCCACGGTGATGGTGTACGGCGAGGTCAACGGCAACATCTTCGCAACCGACAGCGTCGAGCTGCACGCCCCCGCTACCCTGCGAGGCAACATCGCCTCGCCCTCGCTGAACGTCGACAAGGGCGTCTTCTTCGACGGCGCTTGCCAGATGATCAACGACACCGAGCCGACGGGGCGCACGCACGTGACCACTCCGCCGGCGCTGCCGGCACGTTCCGCAGCCAACAGCGGCGACGTAGTCGCACCTTCGGCGCAGCAGACCGCCCGCAAGATCAGCGGTATGTACCAGGCCGACAGCGCCCGCACGCCAGAGCTCAAGCACAGCTTCTAGAGACTTCTGGAAACTTCTGGAAACTTCTAGAGACGCTAGAGACGCTAGAGACGCCGCGAGGTTCCCGAAACCAACACCGGCGGCACAGCGACTCAACGACACAACGGCAGAGCGGCACAGCGGCCGCTTGCCGCCAGCGACACAGCGCCGCTGCCAGTCTGGCGGCGCGCGCCCCAACCGGCACCGACCTACCGGCACCGACCTACCGGCACCGACCTACCGGCACCGAACCACCACCAGTTCACCGCTGGCTCACCGCGATATCGCGCCCACATCACTGCCAGATCGCCGGACGCGTGTCGGACCCAACCGGACGCACGGCCCCGCAGAATCCACACGCAGATCACGCACGACCCTGCGCGCCCCCGTCCGCCCCGCACAGCTCGCGGCGCAAGCGTCCGCAGGGCAGCCGGAGCTCCACATGGCAAGCCATCAGAAATCCCCGCCGACCGACCCCGCGCCGCAGCCGCGCGTTTCCGTCGACGGTGCGGCAGACACACAGACAGGTCGAGCGCATGCAGCCGGCCCGCACGCGAGCGCTGCAGCCAGGTCGCGGCGGGCACCGAGGCACTTCCTGGGCGTCGACGACGTCGGTACCGACGGCGCGCGTCGGCTGCTCGACCTGGCTTGGCGGATCAAGCGCGAGCCGGCCGACTGGCGAACCGCGCTCGCCGGCCAATCACTGGCGATGATCTTCCAGAAGAGTTCGACGCGCACGCGGGTCTCGTTTGAGGTCGGCATGGTGCAGCTGGGCGGCCACGCCTTGTTCCTGTCGGCCCAGGACATGCAGATCGGTCGCGGCGAGACGATCGCCGACACCGCGCGCGTCTTGTCGCGCTACTGCGACGGCATCATGGCGCGCGTCTACGGTCACAGCGACCTCGAGGAGCTGGCCCGCTACGCGAACGTCCCGGTGATCAACGGCCTGAGTGACCGCTTGCACCCCTGCCAGACCATGGCCGACGCCTTGACCCTGGCCGAGCGCTTCTCGCCCGTCGGCCGATTCGATCCGCTGTCTCTGGTCGGTCGCAAGCTCTGCTACGTCGGCGATGCAGCAAATAATATGGCGAACTCTTTGATGATTACTGGCGCGACCCTCGGGATGCACGTCAGCGTTCTGGGGCCGCGCGCCTATTGGCCCGATGAGGCCATCGTCGATCAGGCCCGCACCCTGGCCGGCGAGACCGGCGCAGAGATCGTCGTGAGCGACGAACCGGCCGAGGCGCTTGAGGGGGCGGACGCGATCTACACGGACGTGTGGACCTCAATGGGCCAGGAGACAGAGCGCGACCAACGGCTGCGCGACCTCGCTGGCTATCAGGTCAACGCCGATCTGATGGCGCTGGCACGGCCCGACGCGTGCTTCATGCACTGCCTGCCCGCCCATCGCGGCGAAGAGGTCTCGGCCGAGGTCTGCGACGGCCCGCAGTCCCTGATCTTCGACGAAGCCGAGAACCGCCTGCACGCCCAGAAGGCGCTGCTGGTCGAGCTGATGGGCCACCTGGGGTGACGATGGCCACGCTGGCACCGATGGCTGCGGCCGTGTCGATCTTGTGTATCGTCGGTTGCCGTCAATCGGCAGAGGTACCCATCGCGGATCCACCAGCCGCCGGGACCGGCGGAGGTGCCGGCGGTGTGCGGGCCTCGGCGGCGCGCGCCGACCCCATCGTCGCCCTCGCCGATCTCGACGAGGTGCGCCTCAGTCAGGTGCTTGGCCGCCTCGGGCCGGCCGCTGTGCCGACGACGGACGCGGTGCTCGAAGCGCTCGCTGCTGCCTGTCTCGATGTACTTGTCGTGCGCGAGATGGCCGCCCTGGGCCGACATCCGGCGGCGGAAAGACCCCTCGCAGACGAGGTCGACGGCTTCCTCGCCCAGGTCTGGCCCGAGGATGGGCAATGCCACGAGATCGCCGAGAAGGACTTGCGCTGGCGGTATCTTCGCGACGTCGCCCGCTACAAACACCCCGACGAGACGTTCGTGTGGGACGCTCTCTTTGCCTGTTGCACTGCCGCCCAGCTGCCGTGCGATCGGGACGAGGTCGCCCGGTGTCGACTGGCCCAGCGGCCAGGCGCTGCCCGTCTAGCCCGCTCGCTGCGGGGCGTTCTGCCGCGGACGCTCGCGGCGGGCGTGACGGCGACCCTCGAAGCCAGCCCGATCAAGGAGAGCCACTCCGTGCCATTCGAGGCGGCGGTCGCGGCAGCTGGCGGCGGCGACCCCGAGCGACCAGGGCCGGAGCTGCGCCGCTACAGCTTCTTCGCGACGACGGACCCGCGCTTCCCCAACGAGGCCTTCCGACACGCCGATCCAGCGATCGAAAACGCGGTCTTCGGCGCGCCGCTGGGCAGCCTCGTGGGACCGGTCGACACCGCTGACGGGGTGCATGTGCTGCTGGTGGTGGCCCGCCTGCCAGCGCGTCACGGTCTCGAAGATCCCGCGAGTCGTGCCGAGGTACGCCGCCGGGTCTGCGCCGAACGCGCCCGCAGCGCCCGACAGGCCTACCTGGAGAAGCTGCTGGCGACCGCCCGAATCGAGTGGCGCGACCAGATCCTTGAGACTACTTTTGGCGCGGACGTGGTCGCTCGCTTGCGTGCCGCCGCCCCGGGACGCGCGCCAGCGCGAGCGCCGTGAGAGGTCGCGGCGCACGCCAAGAGCCGACCATACGAGCCCTGGCATACAGAGCCCTGGCGTGCAGAGCCCTGGGCGGTCCGGGAGCCGGCCGCCAACGAAGCGTCAGGCGCGGATCCGCTCGACACGGCTGACGAACTCGAGACGCTGCAGCCTGTCGATCACCGCCTCAAGCTGGTCGAGGTCGGCGACGATCACCTCAAAGTCGTTGACGGCGCGTTGCGAGTCGACGACCCGACAATGAGCGGCGAGGATGTTGACGCCGGCGTCGACGAAGCGTTGCGACATCTGCGCGAGCATCCCCGGGCCGTTGCCGGTCCAGACCCGCACGTTGACGGTGGCCGCCGAGCCGCGACTGGTGTCCCACGCGCAATCGAGTCGCCGCATCGGGTCGATGTCGAGGACCCGCGGGCACGAGCGCCGGTGAACGGTGGTGCCGCTACCGCGGGTCACGACCCCGATGATGCCGTCGCCGGGCACCGGCGCGCAACAGCGTGCGAAGCGGACCATGATGTCGTTGAGGCCGTCGACGAGGATGCTCGCCGGCGCCGAGGCGCGCTTGTCCTTCTTGCGGGGCCGCCGCAGAAGTGGGCGGACTTCTTCCTTCTCAAGCGCCTTCTCTTCGCTGTCGGGGAGCAGCCAGGCGACGACCGCCGCCGTCTCGATCTTGCCAAAGCCCACCCGAATCGCGAGCTCGTCGATGGTCTGGCTGCGGAAATGGCTGAGCATCTTCGGGAAGCGGTCGTGCTTCTCGACGCGCTGAAAGGAGAACTTGGCGCGCCGGAAGGCCTTCTCAAGCAGATCACGCCCCACCCCGAGCGCTCGCTTGCGCTGTTCAGCGCGGATGTAGTTGCGGATCTTGGTCTTGGCACGGGCCGTCGCGACGAACTCGAGCCAGTCCTGGCTCGGCCGGCCGTCGGAGCGGGTGAGGATCTCGACCGTGTCGCCGTTGCGGAGGCGATACGACAGCGGCACCATGACGCCATTGACCTTCGCGCCGGTCGCTCGCTCGCCGACCCGGGTATGAACCGAGTACGCGAAGTCGACCGGCGTCGCGCCGCGCGGATAGATCTTCACCTCGCCCAACGGCGTGAACGTGTAGACCTCGTCGGCGAAGAGGTCGATCTTCATGTTGTCGAGAAACTCGTCGTTGTCGCTGACGGCGTGGTTCCACTCGAGCAGCTGCTTGAGCCAGGTGAACCGCTTCTCGTCGCGAATGCTCAGCGCGCGGCCCGACTCTTTGTAGCGCCAATGTGCGGCCACGCCGTAGTCGGCGATGCGGTTCATGTCGACGGTGCGGATCTGGATCTCGACCTGTAAGTTGTCTGGCCCCATGACGGCGGTGTGCAAGCTCTGGTAGTTGTTGTCCTTGGCCAGCGCGATGTAGTCCTTGAAGCGGCCCGGGATCGGCGTGAAGTGGGTGTGTACGACCCCCAGCGCCCGGTAGCACTCCTCGACCGTCTCGACGATGACGCGAAAACCCTGGGCGTCGTAGATCTGCTCGTAGGGCAGATCCTGGCGTTGCATCTTGCGGTAGATGCCAAAGAGGTGCTTGGGGCGACCGGACACCAGCGCTTGTGGCAAGCCGGCCTCCGCGACCAGGACCTGCAGCCTGCGCACGACGCGTGCGATGTGCGCCTCGCGCTCGGACTTCGCCTGACCGACCTTCTGCTTGAGACTCTGGTAGTCCTCCGGATAGAGATAACGGAAGCACAGATCCTCAAGCTGCGACTTCATCCAGTTGATGCCCAGCCGGTTGGCGAGCGGCGCGTAGATCTCGATGGTCTCGCGAGAGATCCGCTTCTGCTGGTCGGGGCGCATGTGCGCCAAGGTCTGCATGTTGTGCAGGCGATCGGCGAGCTTGATGAGCAGAACCCGGATGTCGCGGCTCATCGCGACGATCATCTTGCGGAAGTTCTCCGCCTGTTTGTCCTCTTTGTGGGTGAACTCGATCTTGTCGAGCTTGGTGACACCGTCGACGATCTCGGCGATCTCCACACCGAACTCTCGCTCGATGTCGGCGACGGTGACCGGAGTGTCCTCGACCACGTCGTGCAGCAGACCAGCGCAGACGCTGGCGTCGTCGAGGCGCAGCTTGAGGGCCAAGCCGGCGACAGCGACGGGATGGGCAAAGTAGGGTTCGCCACTCTTTCGGGTCTGACCGGTGTGGTGCAGCTGGGCAAAGTCGTAGGCTCGGCGCACAAGCGCGGCGTCGCACGCCGGCAGGTAGGCCGACAGGGTCTCTATCAGCTGGTCAGCGGACGCCAGCGCGTCGGCCGCCGCGATCGGCAGCTCGCTGTCGGCGTCACCCGTTGGCTTCGAAATCACGCTCATCGTCACAGCGGGCGCAACGACCGCAGACGTCGTCTCGGTTACGGCCCTGGACCGCCTGGTCGCCACGCGCCCCTCCCCCTCTCGACAGGATAGCAGCGCCCGCCAGGCGACGCTCTGTCGGCAAGGCGACCACCCCCCGGCCCCCTCGCTTGTCATGCGGCGTCGCTTGCGCAGACCGCATGTCCCGCCGCGCAGCTTGCAACCGATTCTCGCCGCTGTCACCATCATCGACCGCCGCGATGCGCCCTCCGAGCGACCTGATCGGGCCGGGAACCGACACGAGGGAAGCGTTGTTCGACCGGGATCTGGCAATCGGCTTCGTGGTCGCCTTGGCCCTGCACGCCGCCATCGGGGGGGGCGGGCTGGCCATGATCTCAAGGCACAGCCCGCTGCCGCCGCTTGAGCGCAAGCTGGTGCGAAGCGTGCGCGAGAAGGTCGCGCTGCCCAAGCCCGAGCCAAAGCCCGAGCCCAAGCCGCAACCCAAGATCGAGACCAAGCCCGACCCCAAGCCCGAAGAGAAGGTCGAAGCCCCCACGCCGGTCGCCAAGCCGGCGCGTAGACCGCGACCCAAGCGCGACAGCGCGCGCAAGAAACCACCGCCGCAGACGCCGCAACCCAAGAGCAACGAGCCACCGCCGCTGGTGCTGTCGCAGACCTATGGCGCCGGTGGCGACGGTGGCGTCTACGTGGAGTCGGGCGACGAGGATTATCTGGGCGACGCCAACGTCGAACCGACCGCCGCCAACATGCGAGACCGAGAAGACGCCGAGACCTCCGTCGTCGACAAGCCGGCCGATGTCGCCCCCCAAACGGCCCGCGAGGTGGTGATCAAACACGCCACGCCGACGGCGCCCTGCGAGGTCGAGTGGCCGGAGGGAGTGCCCGCTGGCCGGCGCATCGTCGAGGTCAGGTTGCTGCTGACGATCTCGCGAAACGGCGCAGTGCAGAAGGCCCAGGTCTTGAGATCAGCCGGCTCGCCTTTCGACGAAGTCGCCGTCGCTGCCCTGAAGCGTTGTGGCTTTCGGCCGGGGCGCAGGGACGGCAAGGTGTTTGTCGACCGGGTGCCGTTCGTGGTGGAATTCAAGCCTGGTGCGGGCTGAGGACGAGCTGAGGACGAGCTGAGGACGACCGAGGAAGGCGCGTGAGCTGGATGTCACACCGCAAGCCACTGCCGATCCCGCCGCGACGCGGCGTCAGCGTGCTGATCACGTGCGGGCTGATCACGTGTGGGCTGATCTCACTTCTGGCCGGCTGCCAGGCCGAATACGACCCGCCTTCGCTGATCAAGGCGGTGCGGGTGATCGGTGTGCGCGCCGAGCCGCCGTGGATCGGCGCCGAGCCGACAGTGATCACCCCCAAGGCGGTGGGCGCTCCAGCCGGAGCGCAGCTGTGCTGGTCGTGGGAGCTTTGCCCGTTCACTTGGACCGATGACGGCAATTTCCGCTGTTTCGACCCGCTGCTACGTGTCGACCTCGGGCACGAAGCGGTGGCGAACGTGAGCAATCTTCACGTCTTCCAGTCGCTGATCCACATCGACGAGGTCTTCGCCAAGAATGGCCTGGACCTGAGCGATCTCGGCCAAGGCGAGCCGGGCGAGACCGACCCGAACGCCTGCAAACAGGCACCCGAGGTCGAGGTTTCGATCCTCTTCAAGGTCGTCGACACCAGCCAGACCGGCGGTAGCTGCCCCACGGATGGCGCTGGCGACGTCGAAGCGTTCTGCGCCGACCGCGACCACTGCGTGCGCGGTTTCAAGAAGCTGCACTGGATCAATCAACCCGACGATCAGGCCTATCTGGTTCACGCCAACCCGAACCTCGATGGGGTGACGATGGGCGGCGTGGAGTGGCCGCAGGCGCTGACGCCGACCGTCGCCGACGGCTCCAAGTGGCCGATCGAACCGGCCTGGCCAGCGGAGAGCATCGAGACCGTCGAGCCCAAGCCCTGTACGGTCACCAAAGCCAAGCCGGAGTCGCTCCTCTTCTCGTGGTTCTCCACGGCTGGCGACTTCGACGCCCAACGCTCGTTCGACGAGTTCCCCGACAACACCTTCCTACCGCAGGTGCGCGGCTCGGCGAGCAGCCAGGAGGTCTCTGTGTGGGTGGTCGCACGAGACGGTCGCAACGGGACCGCGTGGCTCGAGCGCCAGCTCACGGTGACCAAAGGCACGGTCGCGGCGGGCAACCCGTTGTGTGCGATGGATCCGAGCCTCGCGGGTTGTCCGTAGAAGCCATCGATTGTCCGTAGAGATCGTCGCCGCCAGCGCGCCGCCAGCGCGCCGCCAGCGCGGCGTCAGCGCGCCGCCAGCGCGGTGCCAACGCGGTGCCAACGCGGTGCCAACGCGCCGCCGGCACCGGTGCCAGCGGCGGCGGGCACCAAGGCGCGCCGACACAACCTGTTGACTGGCAATCCATTTCCACATCGAGGTGGTTGGCACGCCTCTTGAACAGTGGCCCCCAGGGACGACCCTGTCCCGGG
>CALGHC010000941.1 GCA_937915965.1 uncultured Myxococcales bacterium | reverse complement strand
GACCGCGCCGGTGTCGGCGACCGCGCTCGCGTCCGATTCTGTGGTGGCGTCGGCGGTGGTGTCGGCGTCCGCCTGAGACGCCGTGTCGAGGCCGCTGATCTGGCCATCGCTACCCTGGCCGCCGCCGCCCCCAGCGCCAGCCGAGCCTCCCTCGGCGCTGCAGCCGACAGCGCACAGGGCGGTGACGACAACGGTGACCACGACCAAGCCGCACCGGCGGACACCGGCGAAGAGACGATTCGTATTCATGCGATGCGCTCCTGAGGTTCGGTCGCGCGCGACGAGGTCATCGGCCGAGCGACCGGACTGGCGCAGCGCAGAATGGCGTTTTGGCTGCGCTTGCGCAAACCCCACGACGGCCGCTACAACCTTAGCCGGCTGTCGAACGCCGCCGGCGTGGAGGCCCTTATGCTCGACCTCGAACGCATCAAACGCATCCGTCTCTACCGCCGACCGCCCGGTCAGTTCGTGCTCGCCAATGCCGTGCTCGCGTTCGACTACCGGATCCCCCATCCCACCAGGATCATCCTTGAGGGCGCGGAGAACGTGCCCAAAGATCGAGGCATCTTCTTCGCGATGAACCACACGGACCGGTACAACTACTGGCCCTTCCAGTATCAGCTGTACCGACAAGGGCTGGGCTTCACGGCGACCTGGGTCAAGGGCAAGTACTTCGAGAACCGCTGGCTCGCCCGCTTCATGGAGTGGACCAGCAACATCCCGTTGCCGTCGCGCGGCTACATCATCGCCAGCCGCTTCCGGTTGGCGACGGGTCGGCCACCCGACGAGTCCGAATACCGGCTCCTGCGCGACCTGGTCGACAGCCGACGATCGATCGATGAACCGCTGCCTGACAGCGCCTCGGCGGCTGTGCGTGAGCTGCTCGGCCGCGACCCGGCCGCTTTCCTGACCGATTTCGACCAACTCTTCGACGCGATGATCCGCGAGGTGATCAGGCTCAACCGCAAGGCGATCATCGATTTGCATCTCAACGTGTTGGTCTTTCCCCAGGGCACGCGCTCCAAACGCCTGCTGCCGGGGCACACGGGCATGATGCAGGTTGCGCAGCACCTCGGCGCTGCGATCGTGCCGGTGGGCTGCAACGGTTCGGATCGCGCCTACCCAGGCAACTCGCCGCTCTCGAAGGGAGGGCGTCTGGTCTATCGGATCGGCAAGCCGCTGGAGCTCGACGGTCCCGAGCTGGCGCAGTGGCGGGTTCCAGCGTCGGCGCAGCCACTGTCGCACGCCGCCAGCCGCGAGCATGGAGCTGCCTACAAGGCCGCCACCGCCGTGGTCATGGCCGCGATCAACGAGCTGCTCGATGACGAGTACCGGTTCGCGGACGACGACAGCGGTGACGCGGTTCGGGGAATGAATCGCTTCCTGTAGACGGTCTGTCTGTAGACGACCTGTGCCGACGGGCAGCCGGACCGCCGCGTCGAACCGCGCGGCAGCGGTCAACGTGGCGGCGCTTGCGGAGGCGGATCGTGGCGGATGCGCACCAGGCGCGCGCCGCCGCTGGCGCTCAGCAGCGTATCGCACCACTCGGTCCCGGCGAGGCGATAGCGCACCTGTACGGCGTAGACCGCGCCGGCGTCCAGCAACGCGCGGGCGTCCTCCAACGTGGGGTGGGCGGGGTCGGTGTAACCCTCGGCGGCTTGCTTGACCTGCACCTCGACGTCTTCACCCCCAGCCGCGATTTCGGCAAGAAGGCGAGCCACCGCATCGCGATCGAGGAGCGCGCGGACCACCTCGGGCAAAGGCCCTGCGCCGTCTTCGGCGGCCGAGGACCGCCGCGAGCTGAGGGCGGCGGAGCCGAGCGGGCGCAGCGGGTCGGCGGGCATGTCTGCGTTGCTGTTGAATCCGGCCATTGCGCGCCCCCGTGCCCGTCGACCGGTCGAGGTCGCGCGACTCGTATGACGCAGCCGCGCCAGATGGCGGGTAGGATGGCGGTCGAGCGCGGCGGGCACAAGCAATGACCGTCACCCAGATCATCCATTC
>CALGHC010000940.1 GCA_937915965.1 uncultured Myxococcales bacterium | reverse complement strand
CGGCGCCCGCGTCGGTCGCATCGGCGTCGGCCGCGTCGGTCGCATCGGCGTCGGCCGCGACCGCGTCGTCGTTTGGAGATGGCTGGGGCAGGTGGCGCAAGAGTTCAGGCCTCATCACCGCATGGCGCGCCCGGTGGCGCAGTAGGGTGCCGCGGGGCGATAGGATAGTCGCTTGGACCGCTGCGTCCAAGGCGAGTCCGCGGTGCAGCGCGCGGGCTGCACGTTAGCGCGCATGGCAGCGTTCGACGAGCGCCGGCAGCACCGCGAGCACCCGCTCGACGTCGGCATCGCTGTTGCCGGGGCCGAACGAGAATCGCACCGCTGATCGAGCCCGGCCCAACCACGCGGCCGAGCCATCGCCGATCGCGAGAACGGCGCGCGCTGGCTCCAGCGTACCTGAGCTGCACGCGGCACCGGCCGAGACCGCGATTCCCTCCAGATCCAAAGCCATCACCAAAGTAGCCGCCTCGACACCGGCAAACGAGACATTGAGGGTCTGGCCGGTCTCGTGCGCAGCCTCCTCGCTGCCGTTGCGCAGGGCATTGGGCAGCAACGCGCCGATTCCCTGCCACAGCCGGTCGCGCAGATCGCGGATTCGGTCGCCGTCGGCGAGACGGCCCTCGAGCGCGGTGCATGCGGCGCCCAGGGCGACGGCACCCGCGACGTTCTCGGTGCCCGCGCGCAAGCCTTGTTCCTGGTGGCCGGCGAAGAGCGGGTCGCAACCGACGCCGGCGCGAACCCACAGCGCACCGCTGCCGGCCAGACCGCCGATCTTGTGCCCCGACAGCGTCAGCAGGTCGACGCCCCATGCTTTGACGTTGACGGTGATCCGGCCAAGCGCTTGGGTCGCGTCGCACAACAACGTCACGCCGCGCGCACGCGTCAGGGCGGCGATCTGGGCGATCGGCTGGCAGACTCCTAGCTCGTTGTTGACGGCCAGCAACGCGATCAAGCTCACTTGGTCTCGTTCCAGGGCGGCCGTCACTGTCTCAGGACGGATGCGCCCGTCGCTGCCGACGGACAACTCGACGACGCGCCAACCGAGCGCGCTGAGGCAATCGCTCGCGGCGACCATCGACGGGTGTTCGAGGGCGCTGATCAGAGCGACGGGTGGGGCGCCGTCGTCGCGAACGCTGCCCGCGCGCTGCAGATAATGGGCGTGGCCGCGCAGGCCGAGGTGGTTGGCCTCGCTGGCGCCGCTGGTGAAGGTCACCTCGCCGGGTGACCCGCCGAGCGCGGTCGCGACGCGGCGGCGGGCGGCGTCGAGGTGGCGTCGCGCTCGCTGGCCCGGCAGGTGTAGTGACGACGGGTTGCCAGCGTCGCCGTCGACGACGGCGTACACGGCGTCGCGGGCGGCGTCGCAGAGCGGGCTCGTGGCGTTGTAGTCGAGGTAGACGGTCATCGGCTGTTCGGCTGTTCGGCTGGCTTGGTGAATCCGGCGGGGCAGGACGGCATGGACCGCAGGGGCCCGACCGGAGCATAGGAGCATCGCGCCGCTGCTGCCAATCTCGCTGGATGGACCGGCGACTTGCGCTCTGTGCCGCCGCGCAGCACGATGGCGCGGGCCGCCACGCGATCAGGGTCAGTCGAGCCGCAGCGGCCCTCGCATCACCGGCAACTGGCGACGACCATGAACTCCAGCCTCCCCCGCAAGTCGACCCGCAGAGGCGAGCAGAAGCGCGACCAGATCCGGCGCGCCGCCTACGCCTGTTTCCGCGACGCGGGTTATCACGACGCCTCGGTCGACGCGATCTGCGAGCGAGCCGGCATCTCCAAGGGCAGCTTCTACTGGCACTACACCTCCAAGCAGGAGGTCTTTGTCGACATCCTCGACACCTGGGCGCGGCAGGTCATGGATGAGCTGTACGACCAGTTTGAGCAGTCAGTCCTGCATCATGACTACATCGGTGCGGTCACCGCGGCGCTGCAAAGGGAGATGCGCCGCGGCCGTGCGATCGTCCCGCTTTGGCTTGAGTTCACGCTGCAGGCGCGTCGCGAGCCGGAGATCCGCCAAGCGCTGTCGAAGTTCTATCGGCGCGCGCGCATGGCGATCGCCGAGGTGCTGCGGCCCGCAGCGCGCGGCAAGCTCGACGAAGCGCAGCTGCAGGCGGTCGCGACGACGATCTTTGGCGCCTACACCGGCTTGATGGTGCAAGAGGTGTCCGACCCCGACGAGTCGCATGTGCGCACAGCCGTCGAGGATTCGATGGCCGTCCTTGGTTTCTGGCTCGGGCAGGCAGGCGAGGCAGAGGCCAGCGATGCCGATGCCGATTCCGACGGCGAACCGCAAGCCTGACCCGCGGGCAGCGACCGGCGCGCCTGGAGCCCACGCCCGTATCTGCGCCGCCGCCGTGGCCATCGCCGCGCCACCGCCGCGCTATCGCCTTGCCCATCGCCGCGCCATCGCCGGGCCACCGCCGGGCCATCGCCGGGCCATCGCCGCGCAATCGCCGCAACTGGACTGAGTCGTCGGTTCCCCGGCGACGTGGCGCGGATTGGGGTCGACAATTTGCCTCGCTTGACACGCAGGATCACATGACCCAGCCTCGCCCGAACTAGACCGATCGGTCTGTTTCCCGTTCTTGCGCGCCACTGCGCCTCTGGGAAGCGAGGCCAAGAAGTCAGCGGCGCCCGACGGGGCGCTGCCAGGGGCCGGGGGGCTAAATGGGTACGCAGGATGTGAACGCGCCACCGCGCGACGACTCGGGTCACGGTGGACGCGGCGAGTCCGCCGGGCGAGGTGCCGACTCGACGGTTGGCCATGACGCTGGGGCGGGCTCGCTCGCGGCGGCTCTCGGCACCAGCGACGCAGCGATCGCGTTGACCTTTGCCGGCCAGGGCGTCGCCTACCTCGACGAGCTGGCCGAGATCACCGCCGCCAGCGATGAGGCACGCGAGCTGGTCGCGATCGGCGCGGCCGAGTTGACGCGCGCGATCGGCGAGCCAGAGCTGCGCTGGAGCGGACTCTTCGACCAGGGCGTGGACGTCGTGCGTTGGCTCGACGAGCCGGGAAGCCGGCCCGCCGCCGCCTACCTATCGTCATGCGCCGTGTCGCAGTCCCTGATCTTCATCACCCAGATCGCACGCTTCGTTCAATGCCGGCGCGAAGGGCTGGCCGCCGCACTCGAGGGGGGGGCTGTCGTCGCGGTGAGCGGCCACTCCCAGGGGATGATGGCCGCGCTGCTGGTCGCCGAGAGCCCGGCTGGGCGCGTCGACGCCGACCGATTTGCCGCGTATGTGCGCTACTTCGCCTGGCAGGGGCTGCACATGGCCCGCTCGTTCCAGCGCAGCCGGTCGCCCGCTGCGGGCAGCGGCGGCGCGCCGATGGCCGCGGTCAGTGGACCGACGCTGGACCGCCTCGAGGCGCTGGTCGGGGCGGTCAACGAGGGCCTGGCCGCCGGCCGCCATCTCGTCGTCTCGCTGCGCAACACCCGTACCCGCAACGTCGTCAGCGGCGAACCCGCTGGGCTGGCGCGCCTCCGCGATCACCTCGCCGCGGTACGCGACGCCGAGAACGGCGCAAAGAAGGCAGGGCGCTTCGCTGGCACGCCGCTCGCATTTACCTGGGAGGAGCTGAGCGTGGGCGGCGCGTTCCATGCCCACTGGATGGCGCCGGGGCTCGAAGCGATGCGGGCGACGGTCGCGGCCAGTGGTTTTCGCGTTCGGGCGGGTGACCTCGCTCTGCGGGTGATCTCACCGGTCGACGGCACGTTGCTCAATGACCAGGCGGATCTCACCGAGGCGCTGATGGCGGCGCAGTTCGTCGAGCCCGTGCGATGGCACCAGGTCGTCGCGGCGCTCGCCGACCAGGGCGTGACCGAGGTGCTCGACTTTGGTCCGGGTTTTGGCGTCGCGCGGCTGACCGCCTCGGGTCTGCGCGGGCAGGGCATTCGGGTTCACGAGTTGGCGACGCCGGCCGGCCGTCGCACCCTCTTCACCCCGGGCGCTGACCATGTCCCGGGGGCTGACGACGCCGCCCGGCCGATGCGCTGGGCCGACTGCGCGCCTACGGTGGTTCGCACGGCCGACGGACGCTTGGCGGTCGACAATCGATTCACCCGCGCGACGGGCACCTCGCCGGTGATCCTGCCCGGCATGACGCCGACCACCGCTGACGTGCCGATCGTCGCCGCTGCGGCCAACAACGGCTACCTCGCCGAGCTCGCTGGGGGTGGTCAGGTCAACGCCTCGGTCTTCGAGTTGCGCATCGCTGAGCTACGCGACCAGCTGGCCCCGGGCCGCGAGGTCGTCTTCAACGCGCTCTTGCTCGATCCCTGGCTGTGGAATCTGCACCTGGGGCGCGAGGCGTTGGTGCAGAAGGCGCGCGCCGCCGGCGCACCGATCTGTGGCGTCACGATCAGCGCGGGCGTGCCCGAGACGGACGCGGCGGTCCGCCTAC
>CALGHC010000939.1 GCA_937915965.1 uncultured Myxococcales bacterium | reverse complement strand
GGCTGGACACGCTGGCTGACGACGAAGGTAGCCGGCGACTACCACGGCCTCCAGGGCGTACCCAACGGCCAGGAGTTCGTCGACAATGGCACGTATATCTTCAGCAAAGCGGTTCTGAAGGCGAGCGGCCGGCAGGTGCTGGTCAAGGAGACCGTGCCGCCCTTCCGCTACTACCTCGTCGATTTCACCAAGGGCACGAACCCCCAGGGCGAGGATTTTGTCGGCACGATCACCGGAGACCGCCACGCGACGGCCTACTTCTGGAACTTCAAGACCGGTGCGTGGGTGAGCGGCGGCAATGGCGGCTGTAACGGCAACAACCACAGTCAATGGAACTGCACGCCGCCTTCGGGCATCCGCTGGCACTACGCCACCCGCGACTGGACCGCCGACGGCGGCAGCAGCAGCAACACCGGCTGGAGTTGGTACGTTGGTTACGTCAACGGCTACGGAGACTTGAGCGCGTTGGTCAAGAATTGGAACGGGACCTACGACACGACCGCCCACGACCTCTTCGTGCGTTAGCCGTTTTGCGCTCGCCGTCTTGCGCTCACCGTCTCGCGCTCGCCGTTTTGCGCTCGCCGTCTCGCGCTAGCTTGATTCGCCCGCCACCGCGTCCGTGACCAGCTCGGCCAACGTCGCGACGCGGCAGTCCGTGACCTCGGGCCACGGGTCGCGGCCCTTGGGATCGACGAGCACCGTCGCGACCCCGGCGGCGCGGCCTGCCTCGAGGTCGAAGCGGAAGTCTCCGACCATAACCGCGTCTTGGGGCGCGCCCTGCCAGCGACCGAGTAGCTTGGCGATGCCCTCGGGCGAGGGCTTGGCCGCCGCCTCGTCACGACCGATCACGTCGGCGTCGGCGAACACCTCGGCGAGCCCGATGACAGCGAGGGTGCGCAGCGCGACATCGCGGCGATTGCGGGTCAGGACGCCGAGGCGACAACCGGCGGCGACCAGATGGCTGATCAACACGCCGACGCCGGGGGCAAGCTGTGCCGTGTCGGCGTGGCGCCATTCCCACGCATCGACGGCGGCAAGCAGCCCCGTGGCACGCTCTGGCGGCAGCGCTGCGATCGCTTCGAGGATGGGCGCACCCTGGGGCAGGCCAAGCTCGCTCCGCAGGGCGGCGAAGTCGTGTTGGGGGACACTGAGGGTGCCATCGAGGTCGAATATCCAGTAGCGGCGTGCGGTGACGGTCACCCTGTCGCCCCTGCGCGAGGCGCGCGTTGAGTCACCCCTCGCCGCGCCGCCCCCGCGTCATCGCGGGCGAGGGTCTCGTCGAGGTGATCCGCGACGTGCTGGGCCAGCGCCATGATCGTCACCTGCGGGTTCACGCCGATGGCGGTCGGGAAGAGGCTGGCGTCGGCCACCCAGCACCCAGGCAGGTCCCAAAGTTGGCCATTGAGGTCAACGACCGAGTCCTGCCGGCGTGGTCCCATGCGGGCGGTGCCCATCAGGTGGACCGTGAACAGGTCGATGTCGCTGCGGTCGGTGACCGCGTCGATGGCGCCAATGGCTTCGTCGCGGTGGACGATCGGTCGGCTGTGGAAGGGCAGCAGGAGCTGATCGGCGCCCATCTCGAGGTGCAGCCGGGCGAGATAGCGCACCCCGCGCTTGAAGCGTTCGAGGTCCGTCGCGCTGATGCGGTAGCGTGGCACGGCGACATCGAAGGGGCCGCGGTGTATCCGGCCGGCCACCGAGTCCTCGACGAGCACGCCGCTGAGGATCATGTTGTCGTAGCGGCGCATGACGTCCCAGGAGGCAGCTCCGTGGGCGGGCAGGTTCACGGCGATGACCGCTGGCGGGATGAAGTTCTCCGCAAAGAGGATGCCGTCTTCGTGGAACTCCCGGACCTGGCTGAACTGGTTGACTCCCTGCCACGCGTGCACCGCGTCGGGGTAGATCGCGCCGACCTTGGCGTTGGGGTGGCAGAGGAAGTTGCGGCCGAGCTGGCGGTTGCGCCGCTGCGGCCCCGCTCCGAGAAGAAGGTGCGGCGTCTGGACCGCGCCGCAGGCGATGACGACGGCTCGTGCGCGCACGCGTAGCGGGTGTGACTTGCGCATCGTGCGCGGATCGATCGCTCGGGCGATGACCCCGACGCATCGGTCTCGCTCGATCCACAGCTTCTCGACCCGTACCTCGGTCAGGACCCGGGCGCCGGCGGCCAGGGCTCGGGGAATGTACGTCACGAGGGTCGAGCGTTTCGCGCCAGTCGGGCAGCCGAGGATGCAGCTGTTGGTGCCGACGCAGCGATCTTGATTGCGGTTGTTGATCTCGCTCTGCCAGCCCAGCCGGCGCGCCCCGGTCGCCATGATTCGGTTGTCGTCGCCGATCGACAGGTCGAGCTGTGGGCGGGCGCTGATGTCGTCTTCGACCTCGCGGAATCGGTCCTCAAGTGAGGCTGCGCTCAGGCGGCCGTCGCTCAGCTCGCTCCATGTGTCGAGCACCCGCGGGGGCGGCCGGTAGCACATGCCGCCGTTGATAACGGTGGACCCGCCGACGCAGCGGCCCTCCGCGAAGAAGATGTTCGGCGGGCCGATGATCGCGCTCGCGCCGGCGTCGCGGTACAGCCGCGGGATCGACTCGACGACGTGGGGCGAGAATGATCGGGTAGGGTGGTAGCCGC
>CALGHC010000938.1 GCA_937915965.1 uncultured Myxococcales bacterium | reverse complement strand
CATCGTGGGTGCAACCACGAGGGCTGGGCGTCTCATCGGGCTTGCGACGTAGTACACTCGCCTGCGTTGTGGCGAGGGTACTCGACTTGCGCACGACCGGCGTGCGCAGCACGATGCCGCCGCGCCTTTCGGCCGGCCAGGGCGCGCAATCACTGGGCTGCGACCGTCAACTGCAGCCAGGGAGCCACACATGCACCAGGTCTATGTCGTCGATGCCCTTCGAACTCCCATCGGTCGCTATGGCGGCGCCCTCGCCGCGGTGCGTCCCGACGACCTCGCTGCCACCGCGATCTCCTCTCTGATCGAGCGAAGCAGCCTTGACCCCGAGGTCGTGGACGAGGTCCTGCTCGGCTGCGCCAATCAGGCCGGCGAAGACAACCGAAATATCGCGCGAATGGCGACCCTGCTCGCCGGACTGCCGGATCGCGTCCCTGCCATGACGCTCAATCGTCTCTGCGCCTCGGGACTTGACGCCGTCAACGACGGTTGGCGACGCATCGCTCTTGGCGAAGCAGATTGCATCATCGCTGGCGGAGTCGAGAGCATGTCGCGCGCGCCGTGGTCCGTGCCCAAACCCGATCGCCTGCCCGCCGGCGCCAACACCATGTACGACACAGCGCTCGGCTGGCGCTATCCAAATGAACGCCTCGCAGCGCGCTTCCCGCTCGAGAACATGGGGGAAACGGCAGAGAACCTCGCCGAGCGCTACGCACTCGACCGTCCGGCGCAGGACGCGTGGGCGCTGCGCTCGCATCGCCTCGCCCTCGCCGCACAGGCGGCCGGGGACTTTGGCCCGGAGCTGATCCCTGTGACCGTGAAGAAACGAAAGGAAACGAAAAACGTCGAGCAGGACGAGGGGCCGCGAGCCGACAGCAGTCCCGAAGGACTCGCTCGCCTGCGACCTGCATTTCGCCCGGGAGGCACCGTCACCGCCGGCAACAGCTCGACCCTCAACGACGGCGCAGCCGCGCTGCTGCTCATGAGTGAGGCCGCCCTTTTGCGCAGCGGCCGCGAGCCGCTGGGGCGAATTTGCGGCGTCGCGCAGGCTGGCGTCGACCCGCGCGTGATGGGCATTGGCCCGGTCCCAGCGGTCGAGCGCCTGCTCAGTCGCCTCGGTTGGACCTGGCAAGACGTCGATCTAGTTGAACTCAATGAGGCATTCGCCGCGCAAACCCTGGCCGTCTTGTCTCACTGGTCCATCGATCCCACTCAAGTCAACGTCAGCGGCGG
The DNA here is from genome assembly GCA_937915965.1 of uncultured Myxococcales bacterium. Taxonomy (GTDB): domain Bacteria; phylum Myxococcota_A; class UBA9042; order UBA9042; family UBA9042; genus CALGHC01. The sequence continues at coordinate 11,672 of CALGHC010000938.1, read as the reverse complement.
CGCCATAGCGCTCGGCCATCCCCTCGGCGCGAGCGGCGCACGCATCGCAGCGACGCTGCTTTGGAGTCTTCGTCGCCTCAATCTTCGCCGTGGAATCGCCGCCCTATGTGTTGGCGTCGGCCAAGGAGTCGCTACCGCCTTCGAGCGGCCTTGACCAATGGGCCACAACGTGGCGAACTTCCCCCCTGCCGGGTCGTCGCCCTCTTCAAGGAGGCGGGTCGGCAGGGGGTCAAGTTCAGGTTGCCGTGTTCGTCGCGGTCGGCCACTTGACCGGCATCAAAGTCGGGTGCTAAATAGCGCCCTGCTCGTCTCCATGCATCGCCAGTTGTTGTTGACAGCGGTGGTGTGTGCATGGGAACGGGAGTTGGAGGCGGGGTAGACTCGCCAGGCTTGCCTCCGCGAGCACACCGCGGCGCGACGCCGGAACTGCTGCCGGACGGCGCACCTCATTCGTGTCGATGCTGACACGTAGCCAGGGAGAAACGGACCGATGTTTCATACCATTGCTGAGTTCTTCGAGAAGGGCGGCTGGGGCATGTGGCCTATCCTCGGGCACCTGATCTTCATCCTCGCGATCATGTTCGAGCGCATCTATGTGCTCTACATCCGTTCGAGCGTGAAGAAGGAGGAGTTCATCAAACTTCTGCAGGTTCCGATCCTCAAGGGCGATCTCAATCGCGTGCTGAAGGTCTGCTCGACCTACCAGTACCCGTTGGCACGGATCGTCCACTCGGGCGTCCTGAAAGTGAAGCGGAGCGACGAAGAGGTTCAGGCCGCCATGGACGAGGCCTATCTTCGCGAGCTGCCGCAGATCAAGAAGCGTGTTGACTACCTCAACCTGCTCGGCAACACCGCCACCCTGGCTGGTCTGCTCGGCACCATCACCGGTCTGATCGCGACGTTTGGCGCGATCTCCCGGCCCGATGTCGACCCTGCGCAGCGTTCTACGATGCTCTCGGCCGGTATCTCCGAGGCGATGAACTGCACCGCTTTCGGTCTGGGCACCGGTATCATTGGCGTTCTCGCGTTCGCGGTGTTGTCCTCCAAGGCCATCGAGATCGAGTCGGACATCAACGAGGGAACGGTGCGCGTGCTCAACTTGATCGTCGCCAATCGCAACAAGATGGGCGACATCAAGGAAGACGCGGCCTGATTCACTGCGGTTCGGGGTGGGGGCGTAGCCGCTCGGTCCGTCGGGCGCTGCCCCCCGACCCGCTTTGCAGTGTGTGCAGTGCCCTGCCGGGCGCTGCGCACGATTGACTCGGTTACCGGCTTCGGGGGTACGTCATGGGTGGTGGAGCAAGTGGCAAGGGCGGCGTAGCAGACGCTTCGTTGAACGTCGTGCCCTTCATCGATCTTCTGGTCTGCCTGATCTGTTTCTTGCTCGTCTCTGCGGCCTGGACGCAGCTGTCGCGCATCAACGTAGATCAGGCCCTGCCGAAGGCGAGCAAGACGCCGCCGAAGGACCAGGACAAGAAGAAAGATCCGAAGATCAACATCGCGGTCACCAACACGGCCTTTCTGGTGAATCTTTGGAACATGGAAGAGAAGCCAGAGCTTGGCCAGCCCAAGCGCATCGCGGCGAAGAAGGACTTTAAGCTTTGTCGTGGCTCCGGTGGCCTTGATGACTGCAGCGGCGAGGTCGAGACCTTCACGGGCTACGACCGCGCCGGCCTGAAAGAATACCTGATCACGTTGTTGAAGACGGCGGGACAAGGCGGCAAGACAAAGGTCATGGTCGCGGCGGCCGATAAGGTGAAGTATATCGCATTGATCGGCACACTCGACACCGTGCTGCACGCCTGCGATCCGGACGACCCCAAGGTCTGCCTGCAGAGTCCCAGCGTGGGCGACCTGAACCTGCTGCGAGCCGAGGGCTTCGTCTCCTTCGACTAGCAGGCTAGCGGGATCGGGCAGCTTCGGCGCGGATCGACCGGGCCGAGCGCGACGAGAAGCACGTGCCGTTGACGCAGGTTGATTGTACGGCAACGGAAGCGGAGAGGACCCACTCATGTCCATTCACAATCCAGGCCCACGCGCAGGTCACGGCATCGCCCTCAAGAGCGTGAAGAAGCACGTCACGCACGGCAGCGGGCACGGCATCTTCGCCACGCTCAACGTCGTCCCGATGATCGACATGTTCGTGATCCTGGTCGTCTTCCTGATCCAGCAGTTTGCCAACTCGGGCGAGCTGCTGCTGGTCAACCCCCACGTCGCCATGCCCAAGGCCTCGTCGGTCTCCGAGCTTGAGCGCGCGCCGCTGGTCACGCTGACCAAGGGCGTCGGCGCCCAGGCTGGTGTGATGCTCTTCGAGAACAACATGGTGATGAGCCTTGGCGACGTCAACGAGGTGAAGTTCCCCAGTTGGGACATCAAGCCTCTCGCCGACGTGCTCAAGCGCGCTTGGAAGCTGCAGCAGTCGTCGACGGATCCGCTGGTCCGCACCAACCGCAAGGTGATCATTCAGGCGGACCGCAACGTGCCATTCGAAGTGATCAAAATGGTCATGGCGACTTGTGGACGCAACGAGTACCGAGAGCCCAACTTTGCCATCATGGTCGGCAAGGAAGGCGAGAACGAGAACGACTAGGCGCTCGCCGTTCGGCTAGTGGCGCCCTCGCCGGTGGGCTTGAGGTCGCTGGTAGAGTCTCCTGCGACGCCCGCCCGAGTTACGACTCTGGCGGGCGTCGATCGTTTTGCCCCCGTCCGATGCTCGAACGATGCTCGAACGATGCTCGAACGTGCGCGCTTGCTGAGTCCCGCGCCGGTTGGCGCGCCCCAAGGCGGTCGAGAACGGCCGAAGGGATTGACAGCGGCGGGTGCCAGCTTCGAGCATGTCGCGTCAGCCCGACCGGCCCGTCCGCCGAGCTGGAAACATCCAGAAGGAAGCGCACCGTGCGATTTGTATCGATCAAGAGCGCGCCGCGGAGTCTCGCGATCGTCGCGTTTGTCGCGATCGTCGCGATCTTCGCGGGGACGCTGACGTTTTCGGCGAAGGCGTCGGCGAGGCCGGCGACGAAAGTCTTCCTCAACGGCGTGCCGTCGCCGGTGTATTTCAACGACGGCGACAGCTTTACCGTGCTCGGTGGGCCGTACGCCGGCTCCAAGGCGCGGCTCGCCGGCTTCAACACGTTGGAGAGCTACGGGGGTGTGCATTTCTGGGGAGACTGGACGCCCCACGAGCTGTACATCAACGCGAAGATGGGCACGCTCAACGCCCGCCGCGGCGTCTGGCGCTGTACATCTGATCTCAGCCGCGACGGCTACGGCCGCATCTTGTGGGATTGCCCGGGCCTGACGATGAGCCAGGTACGGCTGGGCCTCGCGCACGCGATGACGGTCACGCCCAACCCCTCGAGCCCCGAGCTGCTCGCCGCTCAGCACGCCGCCCAACGCGAGCGCCGTGGTATGTGGGCCCATGGCGTGCCCGAGTTCGTGCTCACGTCGACGCACTCTGCCTCGGAGCCGTATTTTCGCGGTCGGCCGTACAATCGGCTGGTCTCGTCGAAGGATGGTCATTCGGAGAAGTGGCGTCACGGCTCGACCTATGCCGAGTGCGAGAACGTCTGCCGGGTCGACCGGGTCTTCGATGAGTCTCGGCTGGTCGCCGCGGCGCAGCGCCTGCGCGAATACCCTGAGCTGCGCGAGATGCTGGCGCCTTACAGCGATGTCTACCTCCTCAACGTGATTGGCGAGTACGCCCGATGCGAGGAGATGGCCTACATGAAGGACAAGGCCCACGTCGACCCGGTCAAGGCGAGGCTCGAGGAGCTTGCGAAGGAGGGAGCGTTCGGCTCCTACACCGAGGTTCCGGGTGCGTGCATGGTCTTCGTCGACTTCAAACGGCGGTACGGGCAAAGGGCCGCAGCCTGTCTGCCTTGATCTGTGTGAACTCCCTGAGCCGGGGCCTTGGGCGTGCGCCGCGCGATGCCCGCGCCGCAGCGTGTGAGGGCAGAGACCGGTTGCAGAACGAGAGGCAAGTCATGATGGCATGGCAGGGAAACCAGGGGAGCGGCGCGAAGCCGATGCGGCTCGCGCTGTTGCTGGTCGGTGCTGCAGGCCTCGGCCAGCTCGCGGCATGTGACTTCCAACGTCCGACGAGCGCTGTGCTTGGCTACGAGTTCGACGAGCAGTCGTGCACGGACGGGATCGACAACGACCAGGACGGCTTCGTCGACTGCAATGACCCAGACTGCGTGCTGTACTCGCCCGTGTGTGGCGAGCGTGTGCCTCTTGTGCCGCCGCGGAAGTACACGACCTTGCAGGAGGAGAGCACGCTCTGGCTGTGCTCCGACCACGTCGACAACGATGTCGACGGCCAGTTCGACTGCGGCGATCACGCCTGTCAGGGCATCGCCGAGGCCTGCTGCCAAAGGGAATTCCTGCCAGCGTGCTTGGGGACCTACGCAGCGACGTACGATTGCAACGGCAAGTCGTGCACCTGCATGGACGTGGGCTGCATGGACGGGATCGACAACGACAAGAACGGCTTCACCGACTGCTCCGACTACGCGTGCCGCAAGAACGTCTTTGTTTCAGTCTGCGTCGAAGAGGACGACAAGGCGTGCGGTGACGGCAAGGACAACGACGGCGACGGTTTCACCGACTGCAGCGACAACGACTGCGCGACGATGGGGCCCTGCGTCGAGACGGGGGCTGAGTGCGGCAACGGGCAGGACGACGATGGCGACGGCCGCGTCGACTGCAGCGACCAGGACTGCGCCGGCGAGGCGATCTGCAAGAAGCCCGAAGACACCCTCGAAGCCTGCAAGGATGGCATCGATAACGACGGCAATGACTTCGTCGACTGCAACGACTTCTCGTGCAGCAAGTCCAAGGATCAGGAGATTCTCGACTGGTGCGCGCAGGCAGTCTCGACGAGCGAGCACAGCCTGGCTGAGTGCAGTGACGGCATCGACAACGACGGCAACAAGTACAAAGACTGCAACGACTGGAGCTGCACCAAGGAGGCCAACGGCGCGTCAGCCGAGGCGGTCGCGTGGTGCACCGAGAAGCTGGAGAACACAAAGGAGCGCTGCACCGACGGCGTCGACAATGACGCGAACGGCTACATCGACTGCGACGACTTCTCGTGCGGCGAGTTCCTCAGCGAGTCGGTGCTGGCAGCTTGCTCGGAGGCCAAGAAGAAGAACTTCCCTGACTGCGTCGCCAAGCTTGAGGCTGCCGGTTGCGCCTTCAACGGCGACGAGGGCACTCAGGAACTCTGCTGGGACGGCTGCGACAACGACTGTGACGGCTACACCGACTGCGACGATTACTCCTGCCGCGAGAGCAAGAGCCTGGCAACCAGGCAGGCTTGCCAGGAGAGTCTGGGCGCGACCGACGTCGACGCGGTCGCCCGCTGCAAGGACGGCGAGGACAACGACATGGATGGTTTTGTCGATTGCGCCGACTGGGACTGCTACTACAACCCGAGGATTCAGCAGCAGGGGACGTGCAAGGACGCGGTCGCCGTGTGCGAGTAGCGCGTTCGCGGCCGGCACCTGCCCCCGCCAGGTCGCGGGGGCCTTGCCCTCATGATGACTTTCGGGGGGACAGAACGGATTGACGCTTCGGCACAGCGCTGGAGCCACAGGGGATGTGAGATGAAGCGAATAGGACAGATCGCGTGGCTCGTGGTGGTGATGTTGCCCACGGCGGCCCTGGCGCAGCAAGCGGACGCTCCGGCCCCTGTCTCCGATGGCGTGGCGGCACCGGCGGAGGCCTCGGGGGCGGCAAAGGACAAGGCGAGTTCGCTCGCAGCGACGGCGAAGGCACGGGCAATTGACGGGGACTATTTCACCGCGGCCAAGCTCTACGCAGAAGCATGGAACCTCGACCCAGGGTCGCCCGAGTACCTCTTCAGCGCGGGGCGGTCCAACCAGCTCGCCGGCGCTGCAGATGAGGCTCGCGCCCAGTTCGGCAAGTTCCTCGAGTTGGTCCCCGACACCCACCCCCTGGCTGCGCGCGCCAGTAGCTTCCTCGCCGAGATGGCTGGTGGAGGCCCCGCCGTGCAGGTTGTGGCGCCAAAGAAGGAGACGGATTGCACCGACGGCAAGGACGATGACTTCGACAGCATGACCGACTGCGCCGACGCCGATTGCGCGAGCGCGCCGTCTTGTGTGGCCGGCGGGGGGCTTGAGAACACAGACCCGTTGTGTTCCGACTGGGTCGACAACGACGGCGACGGCGCGGTGGATTGCGACGACGCAGACTGCGAGGGCCCGGGGGTGAAGGCCTGCAAGGGCACGTGGAAGGGCTCCACCGAGACCGGGGGCGGCGCAGCAGGCGGCAATGTGGCCGAGGACGAGGCCCTGCCGGACCTCGGCGAAGGCATGACCGTCGAGGACCTGATCGGCCGCGGAGGTGACAAGGACGGCGAGCGCAACGACCTGCTGTGTTCAGACGGTCTCGACAATGACGGCGACGGCCGCGCGGACTGTGCAGATTTCGGTTGCCGTTTTGATCCCAGCGTTACGGTTTGTCGCGGCAACCCAGGGATGCGCTTCTCAGTCGTCGCCAACGTCGCGCAGTTCTACGATCTTGAGGCAGCGGACAGCCTGTCGGCCTGGGACACGCGCTTTACCAAGCTGCAGCTGCGCTCGTTCGGTCCGATCAACCTGATCCAGAACAGCTTCTACCTCGTCAGCATGCGCGCCGAGAAGACCCCTCGCCTGACCTTCGCGATGTTCCAGGTGCCGCTGGGCGGGGCCCACTACCTCAACATCAACAGCGGTGGCGGTGGCTTGTCGAACGCGCTGGTCGTGTCCTCCTCCAAGCAGCTGCTGCTGGATGCTCCCTACTACGTCTACAACGCATTCGAACAGGGCAACGGCGCAGCAGTGGAAGTTGGCGGGCCGATTGGCGACGGCGCCCACCTCTCCTACCGGGCATTCGTCGGTGGTGGGTCGGGGCGCTACGCGGGCAACGTGGGTGGCGTCTACTACACCTACAACAACACCAACTTCACGTACTCGGCCGGCGCGCAGCTGGGCGTCAACGTCATTGGCATGTACAGCCGCTGGGACACGCCGTTCCTCTACACGCCGGTGCCGATGACTCTCGGGTTCACGTTCGGGGCCAAGTACGACCAGCGCGCTCAAGAGCGGTATCCGGCGGCAAACGTCTCGGCTGTCTTCCGCTGGAACCGCTTCGTCGCGATCGCTGAGAACTACTCGAAGTGGGAGTTGGAGTTCGAGTCATTCCAGACAGCCTACAACCTCCAGCTCGCGTTCCTGGTTGTGCCCAAGTACCTGCTGCTCGCGGCGGACTTCGGCGAGTACGTCGCAGGTGACATGAAGAACCCGCCCGCGAAGCTTGAGACCGATCTCAAGAAGCAGCTCGACGAGCGTCAGTGGCGCGCTGCGCTGCACTGGTACTTCTTGCGCAATATCGGAGTCGCCACGCTGTTGTACACCGATCGAACCGTCGAGAACGCTTCGGGCGGTGACCCGCTGCGCGAGCGGGAGGTGCGCCTCGAGGCGCAGTATCGGTTCTAGAGCGGTACCGACTCTGGAGAAGAGTGCAGCTGGTTTTGCGCGCCAGCCGCCGCCAAGGTGTCCACCGCAGTGGCCACTTCGAATCGCCAGCCGCCGCGGCTCGTCATGTGGTCGCGACTCGTCTTGTCGGCGCGGCCTGAATCGCTGTGCCGGCCTCGGAGGCTCCATGGCAGCACGTTCTTCGCTCCCGCTCCGGCTCCCGTTCCGGCTCCCGCTTCGTCTCGCCACGGTCGCGTTGTTGGTGACCGCGACGACCGCAACAACTGGTTGCGCCGAGCTGCTGGCTCAGCTCTCTGCCGTGGGCCCCGCCGCGGTCCAACCGCCTCAGCCTCCGCGGGTGGACGTCGCCAACGTGCGCCTGATTCGCTCACCGACCGATCGCCAACTCGCAGGTTGGTACTGCACGCAGGTAGCGCCCATGCTGCTGTGCCAGCTCTTCGGCGTCGTGCCACCGATGAGCGCGCTGCAGTTCTCGTTTGACATCGACCTCGACGTGCACAACCCCAACCCCTACCCGATTCCGATGGTCGAGATCCTCACGGCCTTCTCAGCCTGGCCGGGCGCGCAGGGTCAGAAGAACCTCGGCGCCGTGTGTCTGAGCCTCTGTGATGACGGTCAGTCCTGCAGCCAAGGCGATCCCCAAGCATGCCGGTCGGGCGGGCCGGATATCCGCACGATGGCCGACTTCGGCATGGCGACCGTCAACTTTCTCCTCGGCGTCGCAACCGGCACGACCGGGATCGAGAATCTGCGCGTGCGCATGCTTCCTGCGGATGGCACCGGTCGCGTCATCGTCCACCTCGAACTTGGCGTGAGCGCGGTCCTCGACCTCGTGCGGAAGATGGCGGGTGACGCGATCGATGTCCTGCGCAAGGGCAAGCAGCCCCATTTCGCCATCCCATGGCGCGTCGAGGGCACGGTCTGGCTGCGTGTCGAGGGCTTCGGCCGCTTTGGCGCCGGATTTGGCCCCCGTGACGGCGTCTGGAACCTGGTCGCCAAGTAACTTTGTTGCAAGTCTGGCGCACGCCTCGTCGCAGGCGTCTTCTGGTCATCTCTTCCATTTGACGACCGTGTCGATCGGGCCCGTGGCCTCCACCCCTCAAAGAAAGCGCGTCGCGGTTCTGCCGTTCGCACCGATTACTGCAGGGCCGGTCTCGAGGATCGGCAGGCAGGAGGTCGAATGGATCGGGTGGCCGATGCCTTCCGTGGCCGGTTTTGGGCTGCAGCCGCGGTTGCCGCGGTTGTCGGCGCCGCGCTCGGCCCGCATGACTTTGTCTGGCTGCCTGGCGTCTGGCTGGCGGCGCTGTCTTGCCTGTGTATCGCCCTTCGGTCCCTGCAGCTGGGCAGGTTGATTGTCGGGCCCGTCGCGGCTTGGGCGGTGATCGGTGCGGTGGCGATCGCCGCCCAAGCCGCCGGATCACGTCCGCGCCCGTCACCACCGCTCGACCTGCCAGGCCGAAACACCAATCCAGCGACCCAACTCGCTTTTGTCGACGAGGGTGCACAATTGGCCAGAGACGGCATGCAGCTCGATGTGCGCTGGCTGGCTTCGTGCCCGGCAGGCGACGTGACACCTGGCGGTACGCAGGTCTGCGCACCTCGATGGGGGCGCCTGCTTTTGCGTCTGCCCGGCACAGCCCCGCCGCCGCCGTGTGGCACCGTCCTGCGCGTGCGCTCCTCCGTGCATCCACCACCCGGTTTCCGCAACCCCGGCGCACGGGCCGCGCTCGACCGCTGGCCTCAAGACGAGCGTTACGGTCGTCTTCTGCCGCGCAGCCGGTCAGCCGTTGCGCTACTCGACCCGTCTGCCGAACCCGCGATGGTCGACCGCCTGCCGGTGTCTCTGCCCCGCCTCGGCCGGTGGGCTCGGCTGCGCTGTCGCGTACAAGCGTGGCGGCGCCGCGTCGGCTCGCGCCTCGACGCCCAGATCGATCAGCCAGCCAGCGGCGTGGTGCGTGCGCTCGCCATCGGTGACCGCGCGGCTCTCCAGCCGCAGCTTCGCTCGTGGTTGCGCCGCAGCGGCACGGCCCACATCCTGGCCGTCTCCGGCGCCCACCTGGGGGTCGTCCTGTTGCTGACCCTGATGGTCTGCCGCGGTCTCATCGGCCGTCTCGCTCCCGGACTGTTGCGCCTCGCCCCCATGGCGTGCTGGCAGTTCCTGCCCTGTGTTGTGGTGTCGTGGGGATACGCGTTGCTCACCGGCCTGGGGCCGAGCACTTGTCGGGCAGCAACCATGGCCAGCCTTGCGTTGGTCCTGCGCGCCGTCGCACGCCGCGTCGACGTCGCCGAAGTGGTCGGTGCGACGGTGGTTGCCTTCTTGCTGGCCGACCCCGACGCCACCAGCGACGTGGGCCTGCAGCTATCCGTGCTTGGCGTCGTCGGTGTCGCCTGGGGGGGGCGTCGCCGGGAGACCTTCGACCGATCGCCGGGACCTGGCCGCGTCGCCCGTGCCGGCGCCGCCACGCTGGCGGCATGGGCGACGACGGCGCCTGTTTCGGTGCCGGTCTTCGGACTGTTGCCGCTCGCCGCGCCACTGGCGAACCTCATCGTCGTGCCCGTGGTCGGCCTGATTCTCCTGCCAGGCGCCCTGCTGTTGGGTACGCTCTGCGCCCTTCCCGACTATCTCGGCGGGGCGGTGGCCGTGTCAGCCTGCGCCAGGATCGCCCAAGTCGCCGTCGCCCCCCTGATCGCCATGGCGGAATCAAGCGAGGGCCTGTGGCCGGTCCTGCACGTCGGCGGCGTCCTCGCGATCGGTGTCGGCGCCGCGGTTCCCCTGTCCCTCGCGGTGTGCTGGCACGGCGGCCGGCACCGAGTCGTTCTGGGCTGCCTCCTCGCCCTCGCGCTGTTCGCGGTCGCCGCCGCCGCAGAGCTTGGCCGCCGCCCGCCGCCGGGCTCAGTGAACATCCACCACCTCGATGTTGGCCACGGTGACGCTACGCTGGTCGAGTGGGCCGACGGTCGAACGATGATCATCGACGGCGGAGGAGCCCTTGGCGACGATGGCCTGGTCGGTGACCTCGCAGTTGTGCCGTTCCTGCGCGCCCGCAATGTGCGCAGCATCGACATTCTTGTTCTCAGCCACGCCCACCCCGATCACGAGAACGGGTTGCTGGCCGTAGCACGGGCGATGCCGGTCGGCGAGCTGTGGTGGACCGGTCAAGCGCCGCGCGGGGCGGAACATCCACGCCTGATGGAGCTCTTGCGCGCCGGCGATACGCGCTGGCGTCGATTTGAGCCGGGCGACGGCGGCGAGCGGCGGTTCGCCATCGCAGGAACCCAGCTCGCTGTGCTGTGGCCGGCCGAGACCGATGCGTCCTTCGACGATCACGCGTGTATGAACGACAACTCGCTGGTGCTCGATCTGGGCGTTGGTGACCGGCACGTATTGTTCGCTGGCGACATTGAACACGGCGCCGAGGCCGCACTTGTGGCCAGCGGTCGTTTGCCGCAAGGCGTCGCCCTGCTCAAGGTGCCGCATCACGGCAGCCGGACCTCCAGCACTCCGTTGTTCCTGCATCGCGTCTCGCCGCGAATCGCCGTCGCTGGCGCTCGACGCTGGGGCCGCTTGCCATTCCCACATCCGGCGATTGAGGAGCGCTACCGAGCCATGCAGGTCCCGCTGTGGGTCACCTGCGAGGGTCACGTTGAGGTCCGGATCAGCGCTCGTGGTCTGTTGGCGACGCAGGCGAACCGTTCTCTAGAGGTTGGCTGGGCCGCCGCTGGGCACCGCTCGGCGCCGCATCCGGAACCAGACGAAGAGGCCCAGCCACAACACCAAGGCCACCGCTGACACGGGGCCGCCGACCAGGAGACCAGGAGTTTCGTAGCGCCACACAAGCTTGTGATCTCCAGCTGGTACTGCCACCGCGCGGAACAGGCCATCCGCGATCGCTGTGGCGGCCGGGAGACCGTCGACCGTTGCCAGCCAGCCGGGCGTCATCGCGTCGCGGACGACCACGACGATCTCGTGCGTCGCGGTCACGGCGAGCTCGAGGTGTCCGGGTTGATCCACGATCGCATGGAGTGTCGCCTTTGCCGCGACCGTGTGCGGCAACGCGACGCTCAGCAGGGTCGTCTCCCGGTCGGTGTTCGCAAGACGAGCCAGCGCCGCGCCGCGGTCGGCTTCGACCTCGACGGTTTCGGCTACGGAGAAGCGCTCGAACGCGCCCGGGT
>CALGHC010000937.1 GCA_937915965.1 uncultured Myxococcales bacterium | reverse complement strand
GGCGCGGCAGCCGCCGGGCCGGCTGGAGTAGCGGCCCCGGCCGGCGAGGCGCTCAGGAGCGCCAGGACGAGCAAGCCGAAACCGGGTCGGCGCAAAGTTGCGGGGCGGCCGTGCGTTCGAGCCATGCCTGGTCTCCTGTCATCGGGGCCTGTCACCAGACGGTGGCACAGGTCGCGGCGGGCGCGCAGGCTAGCACAACGGCACCCGGCCGACGCAAGGCGCGGCGGGCTTGCATGGACGCAAGGCCGCGCGGGATCTTGGCCGCGATCAGCGGCAGTCGGCTGGCGCGACCGGGCTCGCGCGGGCATGCTCGCTGCCATGAACCGCCTCCTCATCGCCATCATCGCTGCCCTGGTCCTCGCCTTCGCCTCGGTCTTCGCCTTCGAGGGCCAGATCGCCTCGGTGTGGTGGGTCGGCGAGCTCTTCCTGCGCGCCCTCAAGATGATCATCGTGCCCCTGATCATGTTCTCGATGATCTCGGGGATCACCGCCCTGGGCGATGTCCGCAAGCTCGGTCGCGTCGGCGGCTTGACGGTCGGCTGGTACGCGGCGACGACGGCGCTCGCGGTGGTCCTGGGCACTGTGCTGGTCGACATCATTGAGCCCGGCGTCGGCGTCGACGCCCTCGTCGGCGCAGTCCCCGAGCGAGTCGCCGCCAAGGCCGACATCGGCCTGTCGCATATCATACTCGGCTTCCTCAGCGACAACGTCGTGCGCGCCATGGCCGACCTCGACATGCTGCCGCTCATCGTCTTCTCGCTGGTCTTCGGCGGCGTGCTGACGACGCTGGGTGAACAGGGCAAGCCGGTCATCGCGATCTGCGACGGCATCAACGCCGCCATGATGAAGATCGTCCAGTTGATCATGTGGCTCGCGCCGATCGGCATCTTCGGGCTGGTCGCCGGACGTTTCGGCAAAGCGGTCGCGCAAGGTGGCTTTGAGGCGTTTTGGGGGCAGCTCGCGGCGGTCGGTTGGTACATGGTCACCGTCCTGGTCGGCCTCGCCCTGCACGCGATGGTGGTGCTGCCGTTGCTGCTGTGGCTGACGACCCGGCGCAACCCGTTCGTCTACGCGCGCGGCATGGCCTCGGCGCTGCTGACCGCGTTCTCGACCGCGTCATCGGCGGCGACGATCCCGCTGACGCTCGAGTCCGTCGAGAAGAACAACCACGTCGACAGCCGTGCCGCGCGGCTGGTCATCCCATTGGGCGCGACCATCAACATGGACGGCACCGCGCTGTACGAGGCGGTCGCGGTGATCTTCATCGCTCAAGCCCTCGGGATCGAGCTGGGCCCGATGCAGCAGCTGCTGGTCGTCATCACGGCGACCCTCGCCGCGATCGGCGCGGCCGGTATCCCCGAGGCGGGCCTGGTGACCATGGTGATCGTGCTGAAGGCCGCTGGGGTGCCCCTCGAGGGTGTCGGCCTGATCCTCGCGGTCGACTGGCTGCTCGATCGCTTCCGCACCGCGGTGAATGTCTGGGGCGATGCAGTGGGCGCCGCGGTGGTCGAGCGCCACGGCCTGAGCGACCACGACGACGCCGTACCGCTTCCGCAGGACAACGCGCCGGTCGTGGGCCAAGCCCCCTGACGTTGCCTGACGTTCCCCTGACGTTGCCTGACGTTCCCCTGACGTTGGTCGGCGCTGGCTACGTCTCGGCAGGCGGGCCGAGGTGCAAGCCACACTCGCGCTTGCCGACGTCTTCCCACCACCAACGACCCTCGCGCTCGTGCTGGCCGGGCAGGATCGGACGGGTGCATGGCGCGCAGCCGATCGACACAAAGCCACGGGCGTGAAGCGGGTTGAACGGGATGCCGGCGCCGCGCAGATAGCGCCAGACCTGGTCAGAGGACCACGCCGCCAGCGGGTTGTATTTCAGCAACGGGACGCCGCGGGCATCGCGATGCTGGCCGTCGACCTGGACGACCGGGACCGTCGCTCGGGTATCGGGGCTCTGGTCGCGGCGCTGGCCGGTGACCCAGCCGGTCGCCCCGGAGAGCACCCGGCGCAAGGGCTCTACCTTGCGGATCGCGCAGCACTGGGCGTGACCGTCCTGGCGAAACGAGTACAGGCCCTTGGTGCGTACCAGACCCTCGACTGCTTCGGTCTGCGGGAACGCGACTTCGATGGCGACGCCGTAGTGCGCACGGATCCGATCGATGAACTCAAGGGTCTCCTCGAAGAGCCGCCCGGTGTCGACCACGAAGACACGCACCTCGCCGCCAATCTCGCAGGCCATGTCGACCAGGATCACGTCCTCGGCGCCGGAGAAGGCGACCCTCAGGCCGTCACCGTGTGAGGCCATGGCTTCGCGCAGGATCTCCTGGGGCGAGGCGCCATCGAGGCGCCGGGCGCGCTCGGCCACCGCCTGCTCATCGACGCCGCCATCCGCCTCGCTTGTCTCGAAACTCATGCCCACCTCGAGGTGCCTGACCCGGCCCTGGTTCGGCGCCGCGCCAGAGCGGGCAATTTAGTCGCGCGGGCCGCCCCAGGCAAACGCGGCGCGCCGATTCCCAAATTTGCCTCGCACTTAGAAGCGTCCCATACTAGCGCCTCGACCGCGACAAGGATGCATCACATGAGACGATTTGCATTTGTAACCCTGATGAGTTACGCCGCCATCGCCCCGGCTTGTGGCGGGTCGCAGCCGGAGCCGAGCGAGGTCAACGCGCCGCCGTCGGCCTACGACCTGCATTGCAAGGCGCAGGGCGCTGCCCACGCCCAGGAGATCGCCGCGCGCACCTATCTGCCGCCGGCGCTCGTCGTCCACAAGTGGCCCACCATCGGCACGGCAGCCGGGGACGGTGGCGCCGACGCTCCGGCCGCCCAAGCCCAGCCTGACACTGCTCCGCAGCGGGTGATCGAGCCCGAGCTGGTCAACCTGCTCGCCGAGGGCAAGTCGCGGGTGACCCTGGTCATCGCGCGCGGCGGCACCGGCAAATCCAAGCTCGCCTGGGCCATCGAGGCGCTGTCGTGCGCACGCCTGCCGGTCTTCAAGCTCGATCTGCAGTGGGACATCGCCTGGCGGATGGACGAGGTGCCTGAACACAGCAACCCACTGCTCGGCGTCGTCGCCAAGAAGCTCGGCGTCTACGAGCAGGCCGACCCGCTGCAGGGATTGAAGGACAGGCTCGGTGGAAAGCCGTGGCTGTTGATCCTCGACTCGCTCGACGAGGTCGCGATGAAGCACCGCGCCCGGGTCGTCGAGACCATCGAGGCGACGCTGACCGCCCACCCCGAGCTGCGGGTCATCATCTTTACCCGGCCGCCGGTCTACAGCGGCAACTACGGCCTCAATCGCATCGACACCCGCCTGGAGATCCCGCAGCTGTCCTGCGCCCGGACCGATGGAATCATCGCGAGTACGCTCACCGAAGCTCCGGCTCGCGCGACCTTCGATGCCTTCGTGAAACGCTACGGCCTCGACCGCAAGGTCGAGACGGGTGGGGTGTGCTACTACCCGCACATGGCGACCTACCGGGACTTCCACGTCGTTCGCCACCTCGCGCGCAGCTACGGCGACAACGTCGCTGACAGCGAGCTGCCCGAGTCGTTCGTACCCAGCCGGGCGCGCGTCTACGAGTTCTATCTGACCGCGCTGCTGCTCAAGGACATGCAGGACACCAAGCTGATGCCGCGCGCAGCGATGACGGCGGTCGACGCCATGGTGCGGGCCCACAACCCTGGGGCTGGCGAGCGCAACCTCGGCTTCACAGTGCAAGCCTGCGAAGACGCGGTGTCTATCGATATCGCCGACGCGAAGCGGATGGCGTGCGAGCGCCTGCTGCAGTCCTCGCTCTTCAAGCCGGCTGGCAAAGACAGCACCTGGCAGTTCGCCAACCAGTCGATTGGCGACCTCTTCATGGCCCGCTGGAGCGACGCCGACCTGGCCGCGCAGAAGACCAACGCCTGCTCGCTGGTGACCAAACGCGCCGAGCTGTTCGAGTCGAACGAGATCGCCGGCTTCCTCGTCGGCCTGGAGCATGGCCAGAGTTGCCTCTTCGAGATCGCCCACGAGCTGTGTTCGCGCGGCGGCTTTGCCCAGCACAACTTCGAGCAGCTCGACCAGGGGCTCGCCGCTGGCCGCAGCCGGATGTCGGTCATCCAAGAGGCACAGGACAAGCAGGACCTCCTACCGGAGGCCGACGTGTGCGTCAGTCAGATCCTCGACCGCCTCTTCAAGAGCGGCGTGAAGGCTGCAGGTGTCGACCTGCGCGACGGCGGCCTGGAGCCCCCGGACGCGGACGCCGCGGGCGACGCGAAGGGCAAGAGCCGACGGCCCGGGGACAAGGCGGCCAAGGGCGACAAGGCGAAGAAGGCCAAGAAGGCCAAGAAGGCCAAGAAGGCCAAGAAGGCCAAGAAGACCGGGACGAAGTAGCCGGCGCGCCGCCGGCGCAGCCCCCGCCCTTCGATTCGGGCCGACTCGCCGCCGCCGTCCGTCGTTGCGGCCTGCCGCGCAGCCCCCTGACCTGCAAGGTATTGCCCCGCCCGCGACTGGCCAACGCGCCGCGACTGCGCCACGCTGATCGCTGGAGGAGTCGATGGCCGGGCGACCAAAGCCAGCACCGCCCGAAGAGTCAGTCGATGCTGCGAATCGCGGCGCCGGCCCCGCGTGGATGAGGCGCCGAGTCGCCGCCTCGGAGCCCATCACTGCTCGCAGCATCGCGCTCTTCCGCCTCGGCGAGATCTGCAACAACGCCTGCCCCATGTGCAGCAACTCCGGCCGACCGGCCGCCTTCCTGACGCCGACCGCGACCTTGCTAGACCGGGCGAACTGGCTGCACGCGCAGGGCATTCGGCGAGTTGTCCTGACCGGCGGCGAGCCGACCATTCACCCGGGATTCTGGCAGGTGGTGGACCGCCTCAACGAGCTGGGCCTCACCTGGGATATCAACAGCCATGGACGAAGTTTCGCCTCCAGCGACTTCGCCTGGCGCGCGATCGCCGAGGGGCTGCAGCGGGCGATCATCTCGCTGCACTCGCACGATGCCGAGATCGCCCTGCAGATCTCCGGTGTTCGCGCCGGCGCGCACGACCAGACGGTCAGCGGTGTTCGCAACCTCGTCGAAGGCGGCGTATGGGTCATGCTGAACTGCGTCATCTCACGGCTCAACATCGCCTCGCTGGGCGAGTGGGTGCGCTGGTGCGCCGACGAGTTCGGCGACGGTATCGTGCTGAAGATCGCTTTTCCGACCACGATCGGCCACGGCGGCGAGTGGCCGGAGATTCATCTGCCGCTAGACGCCCTGGCCGACCCGATCGCGGCCGTGCGTGCCGCCGCCGACGAGACGGGTGTGCGGGTCGCCTGGGAGTCGGTGCCCAACTGCGTTTTGGGCGACGTCGCGGCCGGAGACTTCAGCCGATCCGGCTTTGGTGAGACCCACTATCTCGATGATCTGGTCGGCGACCGCCTGTACCCGATTCGCCACATCGAAGCCGAGCTGTCCGTCTACCCGACGACCTGTCGCGGTTGCCGCGCGCTCACCGTCTGCCCTGGCGTCTCGCCTGCGTACGTCAACGAGTTCGGTACCGCGGCCCTGCGCCCGTTTGCGCCCATCGGCTAGCTAGCTGCGGTCCGCTCAATACCCTTGGATCGGTTCGCCAGAACGCATACGATGTCTAGCTGCCGCCGACGCGACGAGAGACGCCACGCCGGCAGCCCTGGCCGCGAGGGGAAGATGCATACGAACGACGGAAGACGAAGTGGCCTTGGGCGCATCACTCGGGCTGCCTCTACGTGTCTGAGCGGCGCGATGTGCTTGGCGTGGATGATTGGTTGCGGTGGCGAGGATACCGTTGACGGTCCCGCTGACGTGGGCGTGGTCAGCGACGCGGCCGCATCGGATGACGGCGCGATCGGCGACGTACCTGGTGACCTGTTTGGCGGCGACGGGACCAACTTGCCACCCTGCGTGAAGGCCTCGGACTGCCCGCCGATCGACCTGCCCTGCCGAGTCGCGACCTGCCAGCCGGATGTGGGCTGCGTGCCGTTCGCGCTGCCCGATGGCGCCATCTGCGACGACGGCGACCCATGCAGCCTCGGCGGCCTGTGCAAGGCGGGCACGTGCAAGCCGGGCGAGCTGAAAAGCTGCGACGACGGCGACCCTTGCACTGCCGACCTGTGCGACAGCCGCGAAGGCTGCGTTCACGGCACGGCAGCGGACGGCACGCCTTGCGAGGACGGCAACATCTGCACCGACGGCGACGCGTGCGAGACCGGTGCATGTAGCGCCGGTGGCAATGTCTGTGGTTGCCAGACGACGGCCGACTGCGCCGACAAGGACGACGGCAACCCCTGCAATGGCACGACCTACTGCGACAAGAGCGAGGCGGGCAAGTCGATCTGCAAGGTCAACCCGTCGACGATCATCTTCTGCCCGTCGTTCAACGACACGGCTTGCTTGAAGAACGCATGCGCGGCGACATCCGGCCTGTGCAAGCTGACGCCGGTCGAGGCTGCGCTCAGCTTCGGCGACTGCTCCGTGCCTGGATCGCCCAGCTGTCGCTGGCAGCGCAAGCCAGCCGGCGCGCCGGCTCCGGTCGACATCGTTCCCTGCGACGACGGCGACAAGTGCACCACCATCGACCACTGCGAGGCCGGCGCGTGTGTCGCTGGCGAGACCCTGGTCTGTCCCTGCACCTCGGACGCCGAATGCGAGGGCAAGGATGACGGCAACCTCTGCAACGGCACGATGTTCTGCGACACGGTCAGCGGCAAATGCCTGCTCAACCCTGCCAGCGTGGTGAGCTGTCAGACTGTCGATGACACGATGTGTCTGCAGACCGAATGCAACCCGAACAGCGGCCTCTGTCAGAAGGTGCCGATGCACGAGGGCGACGCCTGCGACGACGGCGTCCTGTGCACCAGCGGCGAGGTCTGCAAAGGCGGTACCTGCAAGCCAGCGGCCGAGACCTGCTCCTGCAAGACCGACGCCGAGTGCACCGACCAGGACGACGGCGATCTCTGCAATGGCACGATGTTCTGCAACCCGCAAAGCGGAAAATGCGAAGTCAATCCCGCGACAAAGGTGAACTGCCCGACGGTCGACGACACCTTCTGTCAGCTCAACAGTTGTCTGGCCAAGGCTGGTGCGTGCGCCATCGTGCCCCGCCACGAGGGGCTCGCCTGTGACGACGGCAACCCCTGCACAGCCAACGAAGCCTGCTCAGCCGGCCAGTGCGTCGCGACGGCGAACACCTGCGAGTGCCAAAAAGACAGCGACTGCGCCCCAAAGGACGACGGCAACCAATGCAACGGCACGCTCTTTTGCGAGGTCGACAGCGGCCTGTGCAAGGTCAACCCGGCGACGGTGGTGCAATGCTCCCCGACCTTCGACAACGCCTGTCAGGTCGCGACGTGCCAGGCCAAGACGGGCGCCTGCGTGCCAACTCCCGTCAACCAGGGCAACCCCTGCGACGACGGTGACCCCTGCACGGTCGGCGAAGCGTGCCACCAGGGCTCCTGCAAAGCGGACGCACAGGCCAACCTGTGCGAGTGCCATTTCGACGCCGATTGCGGCGTCAAGGAAGATGGCAACTTCTGCAACGGCACGCTGTATTGCGACAAGGGCGCGCTGCCTTGGGTCTGCGCGGTCAACCCCGCGACCGTGGTGCCGTGTCAGACGGTCGACGACAGCTTCTGCCTACACAACGTCTGCCAGCCGAAGACGGGCCAGTGTGCGATGGAGGCCGCCCACGTCGGACTCGCCTGTGACGACGGCTCGAAGTGCAGCACCGACGACGTCTGCAAGGCGGGAAAATGTGCAGGCTTGCCGGTGCTGTGCACCGACGATCAGCCATGCACCAAGGACGGCTGCGACGACGCCCAAGGGTGTGTATTTGCGGCCGACGATAGCGCTTGCAACGACGCCAGCCCGTGCACGGACGACTTCTGCAGCGTCGCCAAGGGCTGCCTGAACGTCGCCAACGTGGCGAACTGCGAAGATGGCAGCGTCTGCACCACCGGGGATACCTGCAAGGCGGGTCAGTGCGTCGGCAGCGAGGTCGATTGCGACGACGACGACGCCTGTACCGACGACAGCTGCGACGCCAAGTCGGGCTGCCAACACGGCGTCAACACGGCGACCTGCAAGACGGGTTTGGCTTGCCAGCCCAAGGGGACCTGCAACGGCGGCGCTTGCGAACCCGAGCCGAGCGTGTTGCACGCGACGTGGCTTGAGGAGGCCGGTCCGCAGGGACTCGCCGCCCTGTTGCCGTTGCCGAACGGCGATCTCCTGCTCGTCGGTGACACCGCCGCGGGTGACGGTCCAGAGGACACGGCGGACCTTCGCGTCGCTCGCCTTGACCGCTACGGCAAGACACTTTGGACCAAGGCGCTGGCCGGCGGCGCTGACGAACACGCCGAGGCGGCCGTGGGCGCCGGTGACCAGGGTGGCGTCGCCGTCGGCACGATCAGCCCCGGGCCGGGCGGTGGCCAGGACGCCTATCTGGTTCGATTCGGCCAGGATGGTGCGGTCAAGTGGAAGCAGGTCGCGGGCGGCGCGGGTGACGACTCGGCGAGCGCCGTGGCGATCTTTGGCAAAGACGAGCTGATCGCGGCAGGACGCGACGGCAGCGACGACGGCAAGGGCGCAGCGATGTGGTTGGCGCGTCTTTCGCCGTTTGGCACCGTGCTGTGGCAACAGACCCTGGGGGGCGCCAACGGCCGGGCCGCGGCGGTGGTGCGGCTTGCGGATGGATTCGCCCTCGCAGGCCGCCGAACACCGGACGGAGGGGTGCCTTTCACGGTGATCGCCCGTACCGACGAGGACGGCAAGGCGCTGTGGGATGTCGAGCTGAACGAGGAGACGGGCGCAGCGCACAGCCTGCTGGCGCTGGCGGACGGCGGCCTGATCGCGGGCGGCTGGCGCGGTTTGGGGCAGGCAGACGCCCGCCTGGTGCGCCTCGATGTCACTGGCGAGGTCCTTTGGGATCAGCTCTACGGCGGCGACAACACCGGACGCTTCACCGCGCTGCGCGATGCCGGTTCCGGCAGCGTCGCGGTCGCCGGGCTGCGGGTCGCAGACGGCAAGCCGGCGCTCTGGCTCGCGCGGATCGACCACGAGGGCACGCCCATCTGGGAGCGGTCGCTGGTGGGCGTCGCGGCGATGACAGAGCCGAAGCTGGCGATCCTGGCCGACGGCGGCAGCGTCATCGGCGCGGTCCGGGACGGTGGCGCGAGCGGCGACGACGCCGGCTACCTGCGCACCGACCCGTGGGGCTACCTCGACTGCGCCCAGCAGGGCGACTGCGCCCTCAAGGACATCGCAGACTGCGACGACAGCAACCCATGCACGCACGACTTCTGCCTGTCGCTGCTGGGCTGCACCCACACCGTGCACACCCTGCCCTGCAACGACGGCAACCCATGCACCGAAGACGACGCCTGCGCGCAGGGCGGCTGCGGCGCGGGCAGCGCCGAGTCCTGTGACGACGGCAACACCTGCACCGACGACGCGTGCGACCTCGCTGGCGGCTGCACCCACACCGTGCTGGCGGGCGACTGCACCGACGGCGACGCATGCACCAAGGGAGACGTCTGCGTAGGCGGCCTGTGCAAGCCGGGGCCGTTCCCCGATTGCGCCGATGGCAGCGCGTGCACCGATGACACCTGCGACCCGCTGAAGGGCTGCGTACACGAGCCAAACGTCGAACCCTGCCAGTCAGGGAACTGCACCTGGGACGACACCTGCGTCGCCGGCTTCTGCAAGACCAGCGGCATGTCGCGCTACGTCGAGGGCTGGTACGGCTCGGATTACGCCGACAAGGGCTACGCAGTGGCCGCTGCGGGCGATGGGGGCTACGTCGTCGCCGGTACGACCTGGCGCGATGGCCACGCCGACGGCGTCATCGTGCGCACCGACGCCGCCGCCAAGCAGACGTGGGAGACAGAGGTCAAAGGACCGACCGGCTGCTGTGGGAGCGCCTCGTCGAGCGCCACGTCCACCGAGCAGATCTTCGGCCTCGTGCCGACTCCTTTTGGCTACCTCGCTGTCGGCTACAGCAGCCTGTGCTACACCCGCGCCATGATCGTGCGCCTCGACCACGCCGGCAAGATCGCCTGGCAGAAGCTCCTTCACCTCGGCGGCGGAGGCGGGGTCTGCCACGTGAACTCGGTACGCAGCGCGCTCTACGCGGTGGTACCCGGATACGACGGCACGTGGGCAGCGGTCGGCTGGCGCCAGTCGTATTCCTTCACAGAAGGCCACCGCGTCGGCCTCTTCGTGCGCTACAACAAGGACGGCCAGCAGGTCAGCCAGGCCTCGTGGAACGGTGGACCGACGTTGATGCGTGGCCTGACGCGGGCGAGCGACAGCAGCTATCTCGCCGTCGGCCAGACCGCCTACGCCGGCGTCGCTGGCTCATGGGATGGCTACGCGGTGCGCGCGAACTCCGGTGGCACAGCGATCTGGTCCAAG
The DNA here is from genome assembly GCA_937915965.1 of uncultured Myxococcales bacterium. Classification (GTDB taxonomy): domain Bacteria; phylum Myxococcota_A; class UBA9042; order UBA9042; family UBA9042; genus CALGHC01. Next base: position 1,368 of record CALGHC010000937.1, on the reverse strand, counting down.
CGTTGGGGTGGGGCCAAAACCGAGATCCTCTTTGCAGCAGACACGACCCTGGACGGCGGCTTCGTGATGGTCGGCCAGACCGAAAGCAGCGGCGCGGGCAACCACGACGCCTGGGTCGTGCGTACCGACATCGACGGCAACATTGCGTGGCAGCGTACCTTCGGCGGCCTGGCCAACGACTTCGGCTATGGGGTCCACATGGCCGACGGGGGCACGTTCGCGGTCTCCGGCACGACCTGGTCGCAGGGCCCGGGCCAGGGTGACTGGTGGCTTTTCGGCCTCGATGAAACGGGCAACCGGCTGTGGGAACGCGTCTACGGTTTGCCCGGTGAGGACGACGCGCGCGCGCTCGGCGCGGTCGGCGGCGGCTACGCGCTCGCGGGCTTCGGCCTGCCGGCGAAGGCGAGCGAACCCAAGATGCATCTGCTGACCACGGACGCCTTCGGCTACGCGAGCTGCGCCGACAGCGGCACCTGCCAAAGCGTGATTCCCTGGGATTGCGAGGATGGTGACGTCTGCACCGCCGACGCCTGTGACAAGCTGCAGGGCTGCGTGCACCCGGCGTCGACCTTCGCCTGTGACGACGGCAGCGCCTGCACCGGCGCTGACGGCTGCAAGGGCGGGGAATGCGTCGGTGCTGCGGTCGATTGCGACGACAAGAACCCGTGCACCGCCGACACCTGTGATGCAATGAACGGCTGCGCGCACAAGCCGGCGGCCGATGGGTCCTCGTGCGGAGACGCCAAGACGTGTCTGGGGGGAACCTGCAACTAAGATGAACCCGCACCGCCCCTGCGCCCCGCTCGCGATGCTCGCCCTCCTGGCGGCGGTGACGATACCGAACCACGCCGCGGCAGCCGCCGGATGGCGCCTCCTCGAGGATGTCGGCGGCGTGCGCGTCGAGATGCGTCCCACCGCGAGCGAGCTCTACACGTTCCGGGGCACGACTGTGGTGGCAGCGGGCTTGTACGACGTGCTCGCAGTCCTCGACGACATCAACCGCCACTGCGAGTGGACCGAGCGCTGCGGCGCCTCGCGGATATTGCGAAGCGTCGATGACACCTCGCGCTTGATCTACAACCGCACGGACTCGCCGTGGCCGGCGGCGGACCGCGATGTCGTGCTGCTCAGCAAGGTCGAGGGTGCCGGCTCGCGCGAGCGGGTCTACATTGCCTTTCGCGAGGTAAAGTCGGCGCGCATGCCGGTGACCGACGGAGTCGTGCGGATGCCTCGGCTGCGCGGCCACTACCTGCTCGAGCGCGTCGATGTCGGGCACACCCGGGTCGAAGTGCAGATGCAGGTCGACGTGGGCGGCTGGATCCCCGACTGGATGAGCCGGCGCCTCAACCGGACGATCCCCCTCGATAC
>CALGHC010000936.1 GCA_937915965.1 uncultured Myxococcales bacterium | reverse complement strand
CACCGCCCCAGCCCCCCACCCCGCACAACCTCCGCCGCGCAGTCCTACCCTGCCTCGCCGCCCTCGCCCTCGCGCTCGGCGCCGTCGGCTATGCCCGCGCCTTCGCCCTCACCGGCGTGACCCACAGCGTTGCAGACGTGCTCTACGCTGCGATTCGACTTTTCCTCTTCGATTCAGACAGCCTCGTCGACCCACCCTGGCAGCTCGACGTCGCGCGCTTCCTGGCGCCAGCGGTCGCCGCTTGGTCCGCGGTGCTTGCCGTAAGCCAGCTCTTCGGCGAGCGGCTCGACGACCTGCGCCTCCAGCGCTCGCGACGCCACGTCGTCATCTGTGGGCTCGGAGCCAAAGGCGAGCACCTCGCTAACGAGTTTCTCGACGCGAGACAGCGCGTCGTCGTCATCGAAGCGGACGCCGACGTGCCTGCGATCGCTCGCCTGCGGACCCGTGGGGCGCTGGTGTTGATCGGTGAGTCCAATGACCTGCGCGTGCTGCAGAAGGCGCGGGTCGGCGAGGCGGCGATCGTGGTCGCGGTCTGCGGATTGGACGAGATCAACGTCGCCACCGCCGTCCATGTTCGCGATCTGGCCCGTGAGGCCAAGCGCGGAGCTGGCGACGACACCGGCGACGACCGCGTGCGCTGCTTCGTCCACGTCGTCGACGCCGAGCTCGGCCTGCTCTTGCAGCGCAACCACGCCTTCGACTCCGATCGCGGCTGTACGATTCGCCTGTTCGACGCCTACGCCATCGCCGCGCGGAAGTTCCTCGCCAATCATCCACTAGAGGGCGCCGCTGGCACTGACAGCGCCGCCAAGCAAGCGCACCTGATCATCGCGGGTTTCGGCCTGATGGGCCAACGCCTGGCGCTGCAGGCGATTCGCGTTGGCCACTTCGCCAACCTGCGGCCCCTGCGCGTGACCGTCATCGATCGTGACGGCGAGGCTGTTCGACGGCGCCTGTTGTGGAACTTCCCGCTGGTCGACAAGGCCTGCGAACTCGATGTCATCCACGGCGAGATCGGCGACCCGCAGGTGCTCCGCCGGCTCGAAGCCGACCTCACCCGCGGCGACAAGCTGTGCACCTTCGCGGTCTGTCTGGACGACGACGGCAAGTCGCTGGCCGCAGCCCTGCGCCTTCGAACGACCTTGGCCGCAGCCCAAGACGCAGTGGCCGCCGGCGATTCAGGGCCCGGCCGCAACGCCGTGCGTCTGGCCGTGCGCTTGACCGCTGAGGGCGAGCTAGGCCGGCTGCTAGCGGGCCCCGCCGCAGGTACCAGCTCCTTCGCGACGGCGTCGTCTGCCGACATCGTCGTCCTCGGCACCCACGCCCAGAGTTGTGGCTCGAAGGAATTGTTGGGCGACGAACTCGACACGTTGGCGCAAGCGGTTCACGCCGCCTACGTCGAGAAGAGGCTCGCCGAGGGCAAGCCCGCCGGCGACCTGACCATGCGCCCGTGGCACGAACTGGCACCCGACCTCCAGGACTCCAACCGCCAACAGGCCGACCACATCCCCGTGAAGCTGCGTGCCGTCGGCTGTCGCGTCGCAGAAGGGACGTCCTCGGAGCCGTTTCGCTTTACCGACGATGAGGTCGAGACGCTCGCTAAGATGGAGCATGCTCGCTGGGTCGCCGACCGGGTGCTCGCTGGCTGGGCATACGCTCCTGGCCCTAAGGACGCCGCGGCACGGCGCTCGCCCTACCTCGTGCCGTGGGCAGACCTGACCGAAGAGGTGCGAGAGTGGGACCGCGAACCCGTGCGCAACATTCCGGCGTTGCTCGGGCACGCCGATTGCCACGTTCAGCGGATGGCGCCGTGAACGTCGGCTGATCGCTGGTTGGCACTGAAAGCGATGACGTCACAGCGCCGGTCGCTGAGGCCTCATGCCGACAAGAAAAGCCCCAATCCGTCGTCTAACCGACCTCGAAGGGATAGCACGTGGCCTGCCAGACAGCCTGCCAAGTCTCCGGGCCAATCAGGCCGTCGGCTGTGAGCCCGTGTTGTAGACGGTGCCCCCAAACCGCCGCAATTTGGTGAAACCCGCCGTCGTCGCCAA
>CALGHC010000935.1 GCA_937915965.1 uncultured Myxococcales bacterium | reverse complement strand
ATTCCCCGCCGACCAGCTCACGCGCATCATCAAGGGCCGAAAGGGCGTTGTCGTGCTCGAGCGCCTCGACCAGCCGCTCGCAGTCGACCTGCCGATCGTGCGCGAGCTGCGCTCCGCGGTCGCGTGCTGCCTGGAGAACGGTCGCAGCGGCAAAGAGCGTCCGCACGCCCACCTCGAGGCTTGGACGCGCCTCGAAGACGCGCCGCCGATCTACTCGGGCTCGTTTGGCATGGGAAGCCGCGATCTGCAGCCCGAAGGCCTCATCGCCGCCGTCGAGAACATGCTGCCAGACGGCGCGCAGAAGCGATTCTTCTATCTGTCGATCGACTTCCTGCACGGCGAGAACGGCGTGCCGGTGTCGCCGAAGATGCAGATCCACCAGCAGAACATCCTCAAGGGCTACCCCAACATCAAGGAGCTGGGCCTGCGTGGTTCGGAGAACCCCAACCTGATGCCCGACAAGAGCATCACGGTGCGCTTCCACTCGGTCGGCGGCTGGGGAGCCATCACGACGGGCAAGAACCTGGCGATGACCCTCTTCGACCTGCTTGGCTACCACATCAAGGCCAACCCGAAGTACGGCTCGGAGAAGAAGGGCCAGCCGACGACGTACTATCTGAGCGCGGCGCCCGAGCCGATCCGCATCAACTGCGAGTACTTCTACGTCGACGTCGTGCTCTCGCCCGACCCCAACGTCTTCAAGCACACCAACGCGCTGGCGGGGCTCCGCGAGGGCGGCACCTTTATCATCGAGAGCGACGGCCGCACCCCCGAGCAGGTCTGGAAGGCGATCCCCGAGCGGTATCGCAAGCTCATTGTCGAGAAGGAGCTCAAGGTCTTCAGCCTCGACGCGTTCTCGATCGCCCGCGACGAGGCGAGCGACATCGAGCTGCAGCTGCGGATGCAGGGAAACGCCTTCCAGGGCGCGTTCTTCGCCGCCTCGCCGGTGATGAAGCAGGCGGGTCTGACCGATGCGACGCTGCTCGCAGCCATCGAGGAGCAGCTTGAGCACAAGTTCGGCTCCAAGGGCCGCCGCGTCGTCGACGACAACATCCGCGTCGTCAAGCGAGGCTTCGACGAGGTGCAGCTGGTGCCGACCGACATGAGCGTGCGCGCCGACGCCGTCAGCTTGAGCGCCGGGCCGCCGCTGCCGCCGATGCTCAAGCGCATGCCGGCGAGCGACGCGCCGCTGAGCGACATCCACCGCTTCTGGGAGCAGACCGGCTCGTTCTACGCGTCGGGCTTCGGCAACGACCAGCTGACCGACCCCTTTATCGGCTTGGGCACGATGCCCGCCGTCAGCGCGGTCTTCCGCGACATGACCGGCATCCGCTTCTCGCACCCCGAGTGGATCCCCGAGAAGTGCACCGCGTGCGGCGACTGCTACACGGTCTGCCCCGACACGGCGATCCCCGGTCTGGTCAGCGAGGTCGGCGCGGTCTTCGACACGGTCATCAAACGGGTGCGCAAGAAGCACGCCGAGAAGCTGGAACACCTGCCGCGGGCGATGCGGGTGGTGCAACGCCACTTGGAGGGCCTCTTTGCCGAGGCCAGCACCGAGGCGGACGTTGGCGGCTTGCTCGAGCTCGCCCTCGGCGCGACGGTCAAGGAGTCGACGCTCGAGGGCGCGGAGAAGAAGGCCCTGCAGGCCGAGCTCGATCTCTTCAAGGCGGAGCTGGGCGGCTTCCAGTTCGCCCTCACCCGGCCGCACTGGACCCTCGCTGAGAAGGACAAGAAGGGCAGCGGCGGTCTGTTCAGCATCACGGTGAACCCCACCACCTGCAAGGGCTGCATGGAGTGCGTGACGGTCTGCAAAGACGACGCCTTGCGCAACGTCGACCAGACCGAGGAGTCCGTCGCCGCGTTGCAGCGCAGCTGGGACCTGTGGCTCGACCTGCCGACGACGCCCGAGCGCTTCATCCGTATCTCCAACCTCGACGAAGGCATCGGCACGCTGTCGTCGATCCTGCTCGACAAGCACAACTACCTTGCCCTGAACTCGGGTGACGGGGCGTGCCTGGGCTGCTCCGAGAAGACGGTGCTGCATCTCTTCACAGCCACGGTCGAGGCGCTGATGCAGCCGCGCATCGCCCGCCACGTCGCCTACCTCGACGATCTGGTCGATCGGCTGCGCAAGCATGTTCAGCACAAGATGATGGGCAGCCTCGACATCAGCGATCCGGCAGCGCTCGGGCGGCTGATCGCTGCCGCAGGATCGGGTGACCTGACGCTGGCGGGTATCGCTGGCGACATGGAGGCCAACGGCGAGGCCGAGCCGGTCGACAAGGCCTGGCTGGGCCAGGTCTCGGCGCTCATCGCCCGTCTTGAGGATCTGCGCTGGCGCTATGCCAAGGGCACGACGGGCAAGGGGCGCGCGCCGCTGGGCATGATCAACTCGACGGGCTGCAGCTCCGTTTGGGGCAGCACCTATCCCTTCAACCCGTATCCCTACCCCTGGACGAATCACCTCTTCCAGGACGCGCCGTCGATCGCGATGGGCCTCTTCGAGGGCCACATGGTCAAGATGGCCGACGGCTTCCGCGCGATCCGCCTCGCCGAACTTGAGCTCGAGGGCAAGCGCGAGGCCGCCGCGGGCGACAAGTTCCACACGTATTTCAACTGGCGCGACTTCAACGACGACGAGTGGCTGCTCTGCCCGCCCGTGGTCGCTGTGGGTGGCGACGGCGCGATGTACGACATCGGCTTCCAGAACGTCTCTCGTCTGCTGATGAGCGGCAAGCCGATCAAGATCCTCGTGCTCGATACGCAGGTCTACTCGAACACCGGCGGTCAGGCGTGCACGTCGGGCTTCACCGGCCAGATCAGCGACATGGCCCAGTACGGCAAGGCCTTCCAGGGCAAGGAGGAGATCCGCAAGGAGATCGGCCT
>CALGHC010000934.1 GCA_937915965.1 uncultured Myxococcales bacterium | reverse complement strand
CAGCTCGGCCGGCTCTCTCCTACGGCGTCGCCGCGACGTCGAGTCGCAGTCCGGCGCTGTCGAAGAGGTGGATTCGGTCAATCGGCATGCGGATCGGCAGCAGCGCGCCGGCGACGACCGCGGTGGACGGGTCGATGCGCAGGACGACGGGCGCTTGCTGGCGATCGGCGGTCACGGCGTCGACCGGCACCGCGGCGTCGGCCGGGTCGCCGCCCGCGAGTTGACCGTAGACGAAGGTCTCCGCTCCCAGGGGCTCGACGACATCGATCGCCAGCTGGGCATCGGCGTCGGCCTCGGCGACGACCTGGACGTCCTGCGGTCGCAGCCCCAGAGTGCAGGACCTTGCATCGCCGAGCGCCTCGATCAGCGGGCCGGCGTGCGCCGCGCGCAGGGCGACACGCAGACCCGGGCCGACCAGGGTTGCGCCGTCGCCGTCGGGTTCAAAATCGACTGGCCACAGGTTCATCGCTGGCGAGCCGATGAAGGTGGCGACGAAGGTGTTGGCCGGCCGCGTGTAGACGACGTCGGGCGTGTCGCACTGTTGGAGGAAGCCGCCGTGCATCACGGCGATCCGATCGGCCAGCGTCATCGCCTCGACCTGATCGTGGGTGACGTAGAGGATCGTCGCGGCGAGGCGCTTGTGCAGCCGGGCGATCTCGAGGCGCATCTGCACGCGCAGCTTGGCGTCGAGGTTGCTCAACGGCTCGTCGAACAAGAAGACGCTCGGCTCGCGCACGACCGCGCGGCCCATCGCGACGCGCTGGCGCTGGCCGCCCGAGAGCGCTTTGGGGCGGCGCTCAAGCAGCTCTGAGAGGCCCAACAGGGTCGCCGCGGCGCGCACGCGGGCGTCGATGTCGGCCTTGGCCATCTTGCGGATCTTCAATCCGAACGCCATGTTCTCGTAGACAGTCATGTGCGGGTAGAGCGCATACGACTGGAAGACCATGGCGATGTCGCGGTCGCGCGGACTGACGTCGTTGACGAGCCGCTCGCCGATGTGCAGCTCGCCCGCCGTGATCGTCTCGAGGCCGGCGACCATGCGCAGGGTGGTCGATTTGCCACAACCCGACGGACCGACGAGGACGAGCAGCTCGCCGTCGGCGACCTCGACGTTCATACCGTGGACGACGGTGACGTCGCCGTAGCGCTTCTCGATGTCGCGGAGGGTGACGCTTGCCATGGGCGGTGCCGGGGCTGGGGGGCGCAGAGAGGCGCCGACCGCGGCGGGCATACCGCGCGGGTGGCGGGAGCTTACATCCCGGACGTTCACAGGTGAAGGTGCGCGATCGACGCGGGCCGAGACGGCGTCTCGCGATCAGGGACGACGGCGGAATCTCAACGTTGCCTACAGATCCACGTCGCCGAAGCTGGCGCCGAGGGCGGGCGACTTCGGTAGCTCATCGGCCGTCAGGGCGCGGCTGTAGATGCGGAAGTCGGCGACGAGGCCTTGCGCATGCGTGCCCGGGGATTTGCGGCCGACAAGCAGCGGCTTTGTCCCCGCTGACGGCATCGCCTTGCCCACCTGCCCGCTGACGATCTCGCTGTCGAGACCGATGCCGCTGCGCTTGAGTGACCCGTCGTAGATGACGCTGATTGCGCGCCACCGAGGCGCAGCGAGCGGGAAGGCAACGCTCGCACCCAATGTGGCGTTGTCGACCATGAACTGGGCGTTGCCGTTCGCCAGCCGCAGCGCGCCGAGGTCGCTGCTCCGAGCCCAGAGGTACGCCTCGGCGACTTGCTGCGCGAGGGTTTTGGCGTTCATGGACACCGTAAACGAGCCGGTCACGAACGGCCCGGACCAGCTGCCGAGGTCAACGTAGCCCGGTTTGGATCCGGCGCCGAGTTGGATCGCGTAGCTGCCAGAAGCCCCCACGCGTGACGCGCCGACTAGCGCCCCGTGTCGCCGGCCCGTCGCCTCGTCGACCGCGACGGAGCCGCTGCCCTCATCGAACCGCCACCAGCCCTCGTAGCCCAAACACTGCGACAGCAGCCCCTCGCAGGTCGTCTTGCCGTCGAGGCCGACGATCACCGGCGGCACCGCCACCGCGTCGGCCTTGCCCCAGCGCAGGCTGTAGCCGTAGACCTTGTGCGCGCCCGCGGCGCTGCCGAATGGTTCCGTGCCTGCCAGAAAGCGCACCCGCGGCAGGCCCAGCGCGCGCTTCGCGAAGTAGTCGGCAGGACGGGCGACCTTGTGGATGATCACGTCGTCGAGATCACCGGTCATCCGCGATTGCGCGCTGTTGTTGGTGTTCTCGGCGCCGACGAAGACGACCGCCTTGGGGAAGAAGGTGCTGGTGATGGTCGAGGGTTGTTCGGAGACCAGTAGACCCCCGACGTAGAAGCGCACGTGGGCATTGTCCGCCGTGACGCCGACGTGGCGCCACTGATTGGCGGGGATCTTCACGCCGCTTGACCAC
>CALGHC010000933.1 GCA_937915965.1 uncultured Myxococcales bacterium | reverse complement strand
CATCGTCCGGCACGGCGGGCGTCTGCGCCGCGACAGCAAGCGACAGCAGCAACGTCACGAACACGGCGACGCCTGACCAGGTCGGTCGCCGCGGCAGGTACATCGGTCGCCGCGGCGAATACGGAGGGGTGCATGTTCGGTGTGCCACTGTGACCTGTCCTTGCCGATGAGACGGCGCGCCGCCCTAGCGTACGCCGGTGAGTGGTGGCATGGAAGGGATCCTCACATTCCGCGACACGCTCGAGCGGGTCGGGCGAGCTAGCCCGGCGCCCCGCACCAGCGGCCCGATTTGGCAACCGGACACCACGGTCTGGTCGACCGATGTGACGCAGCTGCCGGTGTGTAGGGCGGGCGGCGCCCCGGACGTCTTCGACGCAAGCTCGACTGGCGAGCACGAGCGGTCGTGGCCGCCGACCTAGAGGAGCCCGGGATCGGCATCGCCAGGCGTCTGGGCCGCCACCGCGAGGGCGGCGTCGAGATCGTCACCGAGTCGCAGCGCGAGGCGCTCAAGAAGAGCGAGGCCGAGGCCCGGTCGCGCCTGGGCGAGGTCCCGGAAGCGCGACCGCTTGAGGCGCAGCAGCTTCGTGCGCTCGCGCGACTGCAGGCCGGCCCGCGCAGTGCGAGGTCGGGCGAGGCTGGTCGCGCCGACCTCTTCGCCTGCGCGGACCAGGCCAATGACCTCGCTCCCCCGGGTCAACTCAAGCTCGCCGCTGAGCACGACGATCAGGCTGGCGAGCCGATCGCCTTGCCCGACGACCTCGCGGCCAGCCTCCCAGACCTCGACCTCACAGGCGTTGAGGACCCGCGAAATCCTGGCAAACGACATGGACTCGAAGAGGAACACGGACGACAGCGCGTCGAGCTTCACCTGGCAGTCAGTGCGCACACGTTGCGCCACCTCGTCGTCGGCGTCGTCGCTGGCGACCTGGATCACGACCGCCGTGCTGTTGTCGGCACCGCCGGACTCGTTGGCGAAGCCGACGAGCGCCTCCGCGACCAGGTCCGGATCGTCACCGGCGAGGCGGGCCACCAGCGCGTCCTCGTCGGGAACGTATCGGGTGATGCCATCGCTGCACAACAGCAGCCGGTCGCCAGGTACCGTCTCGAAGGCCAGCGTGTCGACCTCGACGGCGGCCTGGCTGCCCAGGGCGCGGCTAAGGATGTGGCCGAATCGTTTCGCCAGACCCTCGTCCGCGTCCAGGCCTTTCCTCTTCATCTCAGCGAGATAGGTGTGGTCTTGGCTCAGCTGCTCGAGTTTGCCATCGCGCAGCAGGTACAGGCGCGAATCGCCGACGTGAGCCATCGCGGCCCGACTACCCGCGACGACCAGAGCGGTCAGGGTGCAGCCCATCCCGGTCTGTTCGGGCGCAGCGCCTGCCTGGTCGTGGATCAACCGACCAGCGGCCTGGACGGCCGCCTCGATGAGCTGGACCAGCGCCTCCGCGGGCGCGGCCTGGTGCGCGACCGCTTCGACGAGCGCTCGCTGGTGGCGCACCTCGCGGGCGACCGCCTCGACGGCGAGGCGCGAGGCGACCTCGCCCTTGGCGTGTCCCCCCATGCCGTCGCTGACGATATAGAGGCCGAGCTCGTCGTCGACGTGGAAGCGGTCTTCGTTGTGGTCGCGCTTGCGTCCGCGGTCGCTGCAGCCTGTGCCAGTCGTGTGCATCACTTCCTCCTTGGGTCGTTGCCGTCGTTGGTCAAGCCGCCTCGGTGTGGATCACCAGGGGCTGAATCTGCAGGGTCTCGAAGGGCATGTCGACACCCGCGCCGCGCAGCTTCTCGAAGATCGCCTCGCGCAAGGCGACACGAGCGGCGAGGTGCTGGCGCTCGTCGGTGAGCCAGGCGCGCAGCTCGACCTCCAGGTTGTAGTCACCCAGCGCGGTCACCACGACGGCGGGGGTGGGGGCGTCGAGCCAACGCCGTGGGTCCTCTTGGACCACGTCAAGCAGCAAACGGCGGACCCGGCCCAGATCCTCGCCCACACCGACCGTGACCGGCACGTCGACGCGCAGGTGCGGGACGTTCGTGTAGGACGCGACCGGGGTGTTGACCACCGTGCTGTTGGGGATGGCCAGCATCTTGCCGTCGGGCGTCACGAGACGGGTGGAGCGCATGGTGATCTTCTCGACCGTTCCGTAGCGCCCGTCGACCTCGACCAGGTCACCGATCACGAAGGGACGATCCCAGAAGATGAACAGGCCGGAGATTACGTTCGACAGGGCGTCGCGGGCGGCGAAGCCGATGGTCAGACCGGCGACCCCCAGACTCGCAATCAGCGACCCAGTGTTGATGCCGAGCTGGCCAAGGACCGAGACGATGGCGATCGCGCCGAGCGCGTAGAGGGAGACCGCGCGAACGAACGCGGCCGCCGTCGGGTCGGTGCCCGAGCGCTCGAAGACGGCCTGCATGACCCGCTTGATCACGCGCCAGGCGACCCAGAACGCCAGCGCCAAGGCCACCGCAGCGACCAGACTCGGCAGCCAGTTGACAAAGGCCTCAAGCATCACGGTGAGGTCAAACAACTCCGCCAAGCGGTCCTTGATTTCTGCCATTTTCCACGTCCTTTGGTGCTGCATCGCCCATGCGCCGCGTGGGCGTCGCGGTGTCCACCACTACACCGTGTGAGCGGCTATGGCGAGACGTGGCACCGACGAGGTGAGCGACGCCGACGCGGCGAAGCCTGCGGCTCGGGAAATGACCACGGCCGACCGACGGCAGCGGTAGCGTCAACTTGGGCCGCAGGGGCCGCAGGGGCCGCGGCGGCCGCGGGGGCCGCGGGCGCGCGTTTCGACATCCTGCGTGGATTCATGCGACCGTACCGAGCCGGGCGGCACGCTGGCGTTGGCCGCGCCTGGGGCATGGAGGAACCGACCGTGAACGACAATGGCATGGTGTGCATCTGGACGCTCGATGGTACCGGCGGCGGGCGAGAGCTGACGCCCCAACAGCTGGCCGACAAACAACCCCCGGGGGAGCCGGTCTGGATTCACCTGGACTACGGCCAGCCGCTCGCCCAGGCGTGGCTGGAACACGAGAGCGGGCTGACCGAGATCACGGTGGCGGCGCTGCTGGCCGACGAGCCGCGGCCACGCAGCCTGGCAATGGGCGATGGACTCCTGGTGATCCTGCGCGGGGTCAACACCAACGCGGGATCGGATCCCGAAGACATGGTCTCGTTGCGGATCTGGCTCGAGGCCGGGCGCATCATCACGGTGCGCCGCCGGCGCCTCGCGGCGATTCAGGACATCCGTGACCGACTGGCGCAGGGGGACGGCCCGGCCGACTCGGGCGACTTCCTTGACCACCTTGTGGGTCGGCTGCTCGACCGGGTCGGCGAGACGGTTGGCGATCTCGACGATCTGGCGGACGAGCTCGAGGACGAGGTCATCTCGGTCGAAGGCCGCGAGCTGCGGCCCAAGTTGGGGGCGCTGCGCAGGAAGGCGATCGCGCTGCGTCGCTACATCGCCCCACAGCGCGACGCGGTCGCCCGGCTGCAGTCCGAGAAGGTCACGTGGCTGCTGGACGGCCACCGCGCCCGGCTGCGGGAAGCCGCAGACCGGATCACGCGCTACGTCGAGGACCTCGACGCAGCCCGCGATCGGGCCGCAGTCACCCAGGAGGAGCTCGACAACCGCCTCGCCGAACAGATGAACCGCACGATGTACGTTGTCTCGATCGTCACGGCGATCTTCCTGCCGCTGGGGCTCCTCACTGGGCTGCTCGGCATCAACGTCGGCGGGATCCCGGGGACGGATTCACCCTACGCGTTCGGCCTGGTGACGGCGTCTCTGGCTGTGATCGCGGTCGCGCTGGCCGTGCTGTTTCGGCGCCGACGGATTCTGTAAGGCCGCTGTGCCGTAGCTGGGTCCGACAACCCTATGGGCCACGTTCGTCCGTGTCGGCGTGACCGTCGTCGTCGTCGACTGGCGCGGGCGGCTTGACGCCCCCTGCGGCGGCGCTCGCTACAGTTGCGGCGGCTTGCATCGCCGGGCCGTGACCAGCGCTGATCACGCGCTGCGGGAAGGGGACCTCGATACCGGACCGGTCAAAGGCGACCTTCACGGCCTCGCGAAAACGCGTGCGAAACTCGATGTAGTTCGGCTGGGCCGTCCAGACCGAGTAGCGAATCTGCAAGGCAGAGTCGCCAAAGGCGTAGAAGTTGAACGTCGGCCTCGGCTCGTCGAGGGCGTTGGGGTCGGCGTCCGCTACCTCGGCGAGGACCGCCCGGACCCGCTCCAGATCGCTGCGGTAGGCCACACCCTCCTCGACATTCAGCCGCCGGATCGGGTAGCGGGCCAGGTTGACGATCTCGGACTTGAGCAGGGTCTCGTTGGGCAACCGAACGCTGAGATTGTCGAAGGTCCGCAGCTTCACGGACATCAGATCGATGGACACCACGACCCCCTCCGTGGCGCCGACCTGGATCGCGTCGCCGATCTCGAAGTGCCGCTCGCCGATGAGGAACAGGCCGCTGATGATGTTGGAGGCCGACGTCTGGCTGGCGAAGCCAAGCGCGACGGTGAGGATACCGGCGGCGCCAAGCAGCACGCTGAGGTCGAAACCCAGCTCGGCGAGAGCCATCGCGAACGCGACCGCGACGACGCCGTACTGCAGCAGACGGCGCAGCAGCAGCGCGTGCTGCGGCGACATCCGCGCGCCGGTCAGCCGAGCGACGCCGCCCGCGATGATCCGCGCCAGGACCAGACCGATGACGACGACGACCGAGGCGCGCACCGCCGAGGCGGCGCGGGGGGACTCCAGCAGCGGCTCAAGCAGACTCAGCAACCACTCCACAGCGTCATCTCCCTCCGGCCCGCCCGACGCGGCCCACCGCGGCCGCATCCAGCCCGACCCGGATCATCGCCTCGCGAGCGTCCTCAACTCAACCCAACAGCGCGCTCAGCGCGCGCTGGAAGACGTTGCCCTCGGCGCCGCGCCGGGCGACGGCGACCTGATCGGTGGCGCCCGCCTCCTCCGGAGGCCCCTCCTCGAGCTGAACCTCCGCCTGATCATCATCTCGGCCGCGGCAGAACGTCAGCGATTGGCTCCAAAACCGACCGTCGCGGTCGGCGTGCAGCGACAGCTGGGGCACCGGCAACTTGATACGTTCAATGGCCAGCACGTCTTCGCCACGGTTTTCGACGGTCACCGCCGTAATCGCGCGACCCGGACGCACCGGGGCGTTGTCCAGCTGGAGCCGCGCCCCCGTGCGGGTCGCATAGCACAGCTCGCCGGAAACGGGCGACGGCCCGAACCAGGTGTCGGAGGGGCGATACGTCGGGAGATCCATCAGGATGCCGTCTTGGTCGGCCCAGCCCAGCTGCAACCACAGCGGTGAGCCGACGAACAAGCGCACCGCCTCGCCCGCCGGCACCCTCAGGGGCATGGTCGGGCGGGCCACGATCGGCCGATCAGCGAGCGCGGGTGCGACCAGAAGCCCGGATGTCACGTGGTCCCAAGCGAAGCGGACGGCAGCGGCCGTGGGCATAAGCGCGTCGCCGCGCCAGGGAATCTCCAGCGCCAGCGCCTCGCTCAAAGGGTCGCCGTCCGCGCCGTGCTCGATGTACCACTCGTTGGGGCGATGCTCGACGCGCAGCTCCATCGGGCCGACCAGCCAGCGCCCGACGACGCCCTCATCGAGCTCGAAATGCCCCCACCAACGCCGCGGATCATGATCTGGTCTGTTCTTCACGCACGCCCCTCCAGATCACGCAGTGTGGACGCTGGCGCGAGCGGGTCAAGGGGGGCGGCGGCCAGGATCCAGCACCCAGATTCTCCCCAGCCGGTGGATCACTCCGCTTCCAAGGCGCTCGCGGCCACGGCAGCCAACGGCTCGATCGGCGCGCCCCCCAGACTCCGGTGCAGGACCGCCGGCGGCGCCACGTGCGCTACCCGAAAGCCCTCGATGACGCGCAGGTTGACGTCGGTCGCCAGCGCGGTCTCGTAGCGCACATCGAGCACATAGACCTTGGCGCGCAGGCGGATCGCGAAGTAGCCCTGATGAACCAGCTGGTTGACCGCGATCGCCCAGGGCTTCTCAAGATACGCGTAGCGCGTCGAGGTGATGGCGTCGAGCACCACCTGGCGGGCGGCGACGACGTCCTGGTCGGCGCCAATGAAGAAGTCCATCTGGATCAACATGTCGAGCGCGCCGGCGTTGCCGCAAGACACAGCGTCGGTGAGGAACTTGTTGTTGGGGATCGTCACCAGGTTGTCATCGAGGGTCGCGAGACGCACCGAGCGCAGGCCGATCGAGCGCACCTCGCCGTACTCCCCCGCGAACGAGATGCGGTCACCGACCTGGAAGGGCCGGTCGATCAGGATGGTGATCCCGGCAAGGATCGAGGCGGCGAGGTCCTTGAGCGCAAAACCGGCGGTCACCGCGATGGTGCCGCTGAGCGCCAGCAGCATCTGATCGGACAGGCGAAAGGTCAGCAACACCGCCGTCGCGATCGCGCCGATGAAGAGCCCGAAGCGAACGACCGTGCCCACCTGTTGCAGCTGCAGGCGCTTGTCGGTGAAGCGTTCGCCGAGCGAATCGGTGAAGCGCGCGACAAGCTGGCTGACGAACCAGCTTGCCGCCAACACGACCAGCGCCGGGATCAGGCCGCCGACACGGATGAACTGCAGGACATTGGGGGGGACATCCATGACGTGTTCCTGAACGCCAGTGGCGTCAGCCGATCGGCAGGTGTTTGCGGCGCAGATAGCGGACCGCGGCGCGATGCCAGTGTGGGCTCACGCGCCAGCCCAACGGGGTGTTCTCCAGGTAGCCCCTCGCGGCGAGCCAGGCCGTCGCGCTCGCGCAAGCCGCCGCGGGCTCGCCGACCGCGCGGGCGATCTCAGCGACGGGCAGCTCTTCGTGGACAACGATCGCGGCGAGGACGAAGCGCGACAGCTCCCCGAGAGGTTCGAGCAGGTCAGCATCGGGGGAGGCGAACAGGCGGACCCTGACCTCGCCCGGCGCGGTCGCGCTCAGGGACCTGAGCCAGAAATGCATGGAATCCGAGGGGTTGCCGTCGCAGTGATCCCAAAGCAGCCGCATGAAGCGCTCGCTGACGCGCAGGCCGTCGACCCCGACGGTCTCCGCGCTCAGCTCGTCGAAGAGGAGGTCGTCCCATAGGGGCGTGTATCCGGCCGCGCGCATCCTCCGGTCGAGCAGCGCCGTGATCCGCGCCTCGCTCCAGGGCCTCAGTTCGACCACGTGGCTGTAGACGTCGCGCGCACGTTGCACCCCGCGCGTGTGGGTGAACAAGGCGCTGGACCAGGCGCAGACCCACAGGACATTGGT
>CALGHC010000932.1 GCA_937915965.1 uncultured Myxococcales bacterium | reverse complement strand
CCGGAGCCAGCCGCGCCGCGAGGCGTTCGAGCACCAGCATCGCGTTTTCGCGGACGACCGGGTGCGGGGAACGCAGCGCCGGACGCACCACACCCAGGGCCTCCTGGCCGAATCCGCCGAGCAGCTCGACCACAGCCGCGCCAATTCCGTTGGCCGTCATGCCGAGCAGCAGCGACAGCGGCATCAGCGCGCCCTTGCCGAAGCCCAGGACCGTCTCGGTGGCTGCCTGACGGACATCCGCCTCGCGGTCGAGGACAGCGGCCGCGAGCGAGACGATCGCCTGACGCACTGTATCGGGATGACAGACGCGCAGGCTCTCGGCCGCGAGTCTGCGGACCCGCGGATCGTGGTCCTTGAGAGCGAGCGCCATGAGAACGGAGGCTTCGGTACTCGGCTTGCCCATCGCAGTCAGCCCGCGCAGGGCGTTGCGGCGGACCACGTCGCGGCCGTCGCGCAGCATCTCAAGCAGAACGCGCTCGTCGAGCTTCTTGACGATCGCGGCGAACTCGGCCAGGTCGAGATCGCGCCGGTCAAATTCCTTGAGTGGCATCACCTTGGGCTCAAGGTGGGCGAGGTGCCCGCGGCGCGCGAGCGCGTTGAGCGCCTGCCGAGCGCGCTGGCGAACCTCGCGCTCGCTGTCGCGGGTGAGGACCCGCGCTTCGGCCTCGCACGCGGCGATCGCTTCGGGACCGATCAGCGTCAACGCGGTCAGGGCGTTGCCGCGCAGGTGCGGATCGCCGCTGCTCAGCGCGCGGCGCAGCGCGGGCACGGCGGACTGCTCGTGGCCGACGAGGTGTCGCAGGACCCGCCGCTCGGCGACTTCGGGATCGCAGGCGAGCTGCCCGACCAACGTGTCGATCGCGGCGCCGCCGTACGCGGAGATGGCCTCGGCCACGACCACACGAACGCTGCGTTCGCGGTCGTCGGTCATGCGCAGGAGGGCCGGCAACGTCAACTCGAACGCGGCGACCTTGCCGAGCGCCCGCGCGGCCGCTTCACGCACCCTGGGGTCGCCGTCACGCAGCATGACCCGCATCACGCCGACGTGGCCGTCTTCGACGGGACCAGCCAATGCCAGGGCGTTCAAGGCGTTGCAGCGAAGCGCGACGCGGCCGTCGGAGAGGCTGCGCACGAGGCACGCGCGCGGCAGGCTCGACACGACAGCCTGGAGCTGTTCGAGACTGATCACCTCGGTCTCAAAGCCCGGCACCGACCACGGCGCTGCCGCGTCTGGCCCATGCTCGCTCTGCGATTTGGTGTGCACAGCCGTCATCCGGATCCCCGGCCGTTGGTCGGGCCGGAGGATACGACAGGCGGCTGGAAACGGCTATCTAGCGACGGCCCTCTAGCGCATCGAGCAGCAGCATCGCGTCGAACCGTTCGTCGGAGGTCTCGGCCAGCGGCATCACGGCGCTCGCTGCCTCGCTGGCCGTACTGTCGAAGCCATAGCGCATCAGCGTCTGTTCCCGGCTTCCGGGCTGAGGCAGACGAGGCGCCGGTGGTGCTGGCGCCGCCTCGGCTGGTCGCGGGCGGGGCGGCTGAACCGTGGTGCTTCGGTCGAGCGACCCCGAGGATTCGTGCGTCGCGAGGTGGGAATCGTGCGACATGGTGGCTCCGAATCGTGGCTCCGAATCGTGGTTCCGAATCGTGGCTCCTGGGGCGTCCGGTACCGCGCCGGTCATCTCCCGGCGTCGGCGGACGGCGCGCCCCCGGACGTGCCAGCGTGCGCGCCAACGTGCGCGCTCATCGAGGATCGTCGCGCGGCAATCAGATCCAGGCAAGAAAACTGCCCGAATCGGACGGACCGGTGGGCGGGCTCAGAGGCGGCTGTGGACGGATGGCGCCACCGAAACCTTCGGAACCTCGGGTGCCTCGATCCAGGCCTCCACAGGGGCGACACAGCAGGCGAGCTGCGGCCCGGCGGCTGTGGGGTGATCACCTTGTCGCTTTCGCAACCGTTTCGCGCGGCATGCGGCGCAGGCGCAGGCGATCCAGGGCCCGCCACACCTTACCCGCGACGGCGATCGCGTCGCTGGCGGTACCTATCAGGTCCTGGCGCAGCTCGATCTCCAAGTAGATGACGCCGTGCTCGCGGCCGTGGCGGTTGGCGGCGAAGATCAGCCCTTCGAGACCCGAGTACGGCTCGTTGAGGGCGACCACGAAGCCTTCCTGGTCGAGCTGCGCGGCGAGGCGGCGAGCGACGGGCTCGTAGTCGGCGAAGAGAATGCCGACCTCCATGGACCGCGACTCGGTGCCGAAGTGGGGTGTGAATGAGTGAACGCTCAGCAGCAGGACGTCGCCGCTGTGGGCGAGCCGCTCGCCGAGGACGCTGTCGACGACGTGGTGGTAGGGGTCGTAGTAGCGGCGCAGCCGGCGGATGCGCTCGGCCTCGTCGATGCCGGCGTTGAAGCCGAGCGCGCTGCCCTCTACCTCGGTGCGGATCCAGGTCGCGTCGGTCGGGTCTCGGTTGGGGTCACAGACCAGGCGGGAGAAGTCAGCGAGTACCCCAACCGAGTTGCTGAGGCGGGCGAGCTCCTCCGAGACGGCGGCGGCGCCAATGTCCCAGCCCCAGTGGCTGTCGAGCCAGCGGCAATCGTCCAGGTCGGCGAGGAGCGGCGGTTCGACGCGGTTCGATGCGTGCTCGCAGGTGATGACCAGTGGACCCGAGGCGCTCGGATCTCCGATGATGCGAACGGCGGTCTGGGGCATGCGAGCGGCCTCCGGCGGGGAGCGGACGGTAGCAGAGTCGGTCGGCGCGATGCTACCGTCCGGTCCGGACGCCAAGCGCAGCTACCGTCCGATCGAGACGCCAAACGCTAGGAGAGGTGATGGCCCGGATCGAATTGTGCCGCCTTGATCATCTCGATGGCGATCGGCTCTTGGTCGACACGCCCGATGGCGACCCCGTCTTGGTCATTCGCCACGGCGACGAGGTGCACGTCATTGACGCGATGTGTCCGCACCAGTACGCGCCGCTGCTCGGCGGCGACGTCGACGCGGATGGCATCCTGACCTGCAACCTGCATGGCTGGCGGTTTCGCCTGAGCGATGGCCGGAGCCCCGACAGCGAGTACATCCAGGTGCAGCGCTGGCCGTGCGGTGTCGAGGATGGCGTGGTCTGGATCGAGGAGTAGCCCGGCCGGCCCGGACGCCTAGTTCCCCTGCAAGAGCAGCTCGACCGGGTAGTGGTCGCTGACCAGCATCGCAAGCTCCGGTCCGATCGCCAGCGCCTGGTCGAAGTAGAACGTGCCGTTCGAGCCGGCGATCACCCGGTCGGTCATCGCGCCGGTCGTCACCATGCGATCGTAGGCGCAGTCGCTGAACGTCGTCGTCGTGTCGACGTCGTCACCGATCCAGCTGGTGTATTTGGGGTCGTTGAAGAGCGCGATCGCGCCGAGCTCCTCGGGCGAAGCGTAACCACAGTCGGCGTTGAGATCGCCCATCACGATCACGTCTGCCTCGCCGCTGTCGGCTTTCAATTGATCGACGGCGGCGGCGAGGTGGCCCAGCTCGGCGACCGTGTCCTCCGGCGCGGTGTGCAGGACCATGGTGGCAAACTCGAAGCCACCGTCGACGACGCGGAAGTGACCGACGAATGGCTCGCGCTCGAAGTGATCGTCAGCGCCGTCGGCCACCATCGATGTGCTGATGAGTTCAAGCTTCGCCTTGCGGTAAAAGAACGCGACCTGTTCCTTGCTGACCGTGCGGCCCACACGTTCGCTCAGCGCCATCGCGTAGGCGTCCTCCGAGGCCGCGTTGAGCTGAGCGAGCAGCACAGCGATCGCCGTCTCAGTCGCGTCGCGAATCTCCTGAATCGCGACCAGATCGTAGCGGCCCAGCGTCTTGACGAGGATCTCCGGAACCCCGGCCTTGTTCATCTTGGTCTTGCCGAAGATCTGCACGTTGAAAGCTGCGATCGCGATCAGGTCGGGGGCGGGTCGCTCGTCGTCGCCGGCGAGAGCTGTCGTGACTCCGATGCGGTGGACGTACAGACCAATCTTCTTTTCGATGACGTCGTGGGGCTTCTTGAGGCGGAGCTGAACGGTGATGCGCTTGCCCGCCCACTTGTCGAGTGGGATGACCGTCTTTTGGGGCGCGCCCGACGCCTCGGTCTCCTCGTGGACCACCTCGAAATCGGCCAGCTTGGTCGCGCCCTCCGGACCGACCATCACCCGAAACCACGCATAGCCGTGGCCCTTGAAGTGGGCGCGCATCTCGAGACGCGGCTCGACGGCGTGACTGAGATCGACCGTGCGCGTGAGCTTCCAATAGTACGTAAAGCGCGTGCCGGTGATGCTGTTGCGGGCGGCCTTCTCGCCGGAGTTGCTGACGATTGCCCAGCCCGGTGTCGAGCTGCGGCCGATGTTCTTGGGGGAGATCTGCCAGTCGCCGAAACCGTCGCTGAAATCGACGAGATCGTAAGCCAGGGCGGCGGTCGGGGCGATCAGGGTCAGGCCCAGGACGACGACAGCGACGAGGCGGGCGACGGGGCGAGCGACGAAGCAGGCGACGAAGCGGGCGACGAAGCCGGCGACGAAGCGGGCGGTTCGGATGGGACGCATGTTGTTTCCTTGCGGTTCGAGCGTGGCGGGCTGCGTGGCGTCAAGCGGGACAGGCGGAGGGCCGGAGAGCCGGCCGCCTCAGTCCGAGCTCTTGCCGCGCACCACCCCGGTCAGGTCACCAATCCGGTAGATGCCCAGGACCTCGCGGGTCTCCTGGTCGATGGTCGCCTCGGCGAGGATCCGCACGCTCGCCTCCGCTTCGGCGTCGGCGTCGCCGTCGCCGTCGATGACTACGGTGCCGTCGCTGGTCACGAAGCCGTAGACTTGGAAGCGGGCGTCGTCGATGTTGGTGATCGAGACCGCGAAGCGTCCGTCGCGGATCTGCATCACCGCGACCGCGCGCTCGACGTCGTTTCGGACAAAGGCCACCTCGTAGCTGCCGTCGTATTCCGCTGACGGGGGCACGGTCGCGACGTTGTCGCGCGAGCCGGCGAAATCACCCGGCGTCGCCTCGACGTCGAAGGTCCCTTCGACGCTGTCGCCGACGAAGCGGCCCTCGGCGGTGATGGGCTGGCCGTCCTCGTGATCGAGAGCCGTGAAGTCGATGACGCCGTCGTCGGCGACCGTGCCGTTGCCGGTGATTCGTTTGCCCAGGATGTTGACCAGGTCGACATCAAATGCGCCGTGGGCGACCACAAACGCGCCGATCGCCGCCTGTTGCCCGCCCCAGCGGAAGGCGACGATGTACTCGCCGTCGAAGGCCGAAGCCTGCGGCGTGGGCGCGGCCTTGGCGGTGTCGCGGCCTTCGTCACATCCGGCCGTGGCCAGCAGCGCGGCGGCGAAGACGGAGAGGGCCACCGAGCTGCGGCGGCGCCATCGGTGCGGGCGACCCGGTGAACCCTTGGGGGTGTAGAAAGCGCGGCTGGGAGTAAACATGGGCTGGCCTCCACGGCGGAATCAAGCGATGGGGCGCGCCTCGCGGTTGCCTTGGAGGCGGCTCAGTTGCAGTAGAAAGCGTCGTAGTTGGTGTTGCCGCAGCCATTGCCACAGGCGGCGCCCAGCCAGCCCTGACCGCAGTGCGACGGGTACATCTTGGCGCTTGAGTTGCACTTGTCGCCACCGTGTGTGGTCTTGTAGCTGGTGTAGCCGAAGGCCTTGCAGATGTTGTCGAGGTAGTCGAGGTGGCCATAGGCGATCTCGATGAACTGCACCCCCGCGAACTGGGCGCCCAGCGCCTGCAGGCACTGGTTGAGCTCGGACACCATGATCAGCTTCTTCTCGCCGCCGTCGAAGCCGCCGCACTTGCTCTCGCTCTTGCAGCCAGCCGAGCAACCGTCGTTGTCTTGGTTGTTGCCATCGTCGCAATCTTCGCCGTTGTCCTTGATGGTGTCGCCGCATGCGGGCAGCTTGCAGGTCGTCCGGCAGGTGTTCGGCGTGTTGGCGTTGGCGCCCCCCGAATCGCACTGCTCGCCGCTGTCTTGGATGGCGTCACCACACTTCGGCTTCTTGCAAGAGACTCGGCACTTGTCGGGCGCGTCGGCGTTCGCTGGCCCGTCGTCGCACTCCTCCATACCGGCGTAGATGGCACCATCGCCACAGACCGCCGCCTTGCAGCCGACACAGCCGTCGTTGGGGTTGCTGTTGCCGTCGTCACAGGCTTCGACCCCTGCCTGAACTTGATTGTCGCCACAGGTAGCGACCTTACAAGCCACGCACGCGTCGGTTGGCACGCTGTTGCCGTCGTCGCACGCCTCGTCGGTGTCGACGATCTGGTCCCCGCAGACCGGCTTCGTGCAGGTCGTCCGGCACTTGTCCGGGGCGTCTGCGTTGGCGTCGCCGTCGTCGCATTGTTCGGGCACCTCGGTGACGCCGTCGCCACAGATGACCTGAAACGAGACCCGGCGCCACACCGGACCGACCTTGACGAAGAGCGCGTTCTCGTCGAATCGATAGACGATCTGGCCGCTCTTGCCGAGCTTCTCCATGGTGCCTGCGTCGTTGGCCATCCGCACCAGCAAGGTAGGCGCGCCGTCGACGCAGACGGAGCCAGCGTCGGTGCCGATGTCGACCGAGCAGCCCGGTGCAGTCGACTTGCCCAGGCCGACGGTGCTTGTGAAGACGTTTGCCTTGGTGAACAGGTTGGCGGCGCCGCGCAGAGCCGCATCGCCGAGGTCGTCCTTCTTGGCGTAGTCGGCCAAGGCAGCCAGCTTGGCATATTCGGCCAACTGGGCCTTGGTCGCATAGGGCGCGAGGGTCGCGGGATCGAGGTGGTCGCTGGTAATACAGCCGGTGCACGCGAGCGCGGTGGCGTGACCGGCGGAGAGTGCGTACGGCACGGGCAACAGCGGCACGCGCGCCAGCTCGGGCTCGCCGTCGACCGAGACGCCCACCCAGGCCGCTTGACCGCTCTCGAAGAGCGAAGGCTCAAGCGCCTTCTTATCGCCGAGGGTGAGCGCGAAGACGCCGCCGCTGACCTGCACGCCGGTGTGGATCTCCTCGTGCAGCGGTTTGACAGTGTCGGCGGTCTCGTACAGGCCCAGGAAGAGCAGATACTTGCCGTCAGGGGCCGGGCCACCGTTAGCCGAAGCCAGATGTCCCTGGACAGCCAACCTGGATGGCGCCGCGAGCGCTACAGCGGCGAAGAGAAGCAGTGAAACGCCGAAAAGAGGAGCGGACAGAGAAAAGCGCATCGGAACCTCGGCCGCCTGTGCGGGTGCTCGTCGCGAGCCGGCGACGGCGGGACACAGTACCAGTATCGGCCAGCGGTGGGCCAGCGGCGCGCCAGAGCC
>CALGHC010000931.1 GCA_937915965.1 uncultured Myxococcales bacterium | reverse complement strand
CTCCAAGCGACCTCGTCGATGACACCGCCCCGGTCGTCGACGATGTCGAGACGAACCTGCCAGACGCCGTCGTTGACACCGCGGGTGGCAGCGCCGACGGCAGCCACACCGACGGCGGTTCGCGTCCGCAAGACGCGGTCGCGACAGAGACGGTGGGTGACGCCGAGCCGGCGGATATCCCCGCGCCTGACGCCGCCGCGCCGACCGATGCTGAATCACCCGACGGGGCCGCCGATGACGGCGCGGCCGAAGATGCCGTGGACTCCGCTGACGCCGCTGGCGACACCATCGTCGACGCCTTCGTGCCCGAGTGTGAGGTGGACCTCGACTGCTTCGATGCCAACGTATGTACCCTCAGCGACCAGTGCATCGCCGGAAAGTGCGTCCACGTCGCCCTGGGCTGCAAGGACGCGCTGCCCTGCACCGCCGACGGCTGTGACGCTGTCAGCGGCTGCACCCACTCGCCCATGCCGTGCGGCGTCTTCAAGTGCGAGGGTTTTGCCTACGATCCGCCCGGCGCCGAGAAGTACCGCTGCCGACTGACCAAGACCAACAAGGCCGGTTGGACCTATCTTGAGACCTGCGTGTGGACGGTGACGCCGAAGTTCAACGTCGCCCCGCTGGCCTGCGAAGGCGGCAAAGCCTACCGACCACACAAGACGAGTGTTTGCACCAAATGTGGCGACGATGCGGAGACCGCGGACGGCTGCGCGGCCTGGCAGAGCGTGACCGTCAAGGCTTGGGATGCAGGACACGACGCTGAGTGCCCCTAGCCGTCGCCATCAGCGAGCTCGTGGGTCGGGATGTGGCGGGCGGTTCAGAACGACCGCGAGCAGGCCGTCGAGCATCGACCAGGTCAGTCCCCAGACCGTCCGACCCTGGTAGCGCCAGCACGGCAGCTTCTTGACCACTGGGCCGAAACGGTAGTCCACCGTGCCGTCCAGCTCGCCGGCGGCGGCGGCGGCCAGCGGCAACCAGAACGCCTCTTCTGCCTCTGGGCCCAGTCGCAGCGTTGGCGAGCAGGTCAACTCAAAGACGAATGGCGAGATCGCCATCGGGATGACCTTGCCGCTCGCGATCGCCAAACGCTCGTCGAGGCGGCCGGTGGGCGCGGCCGCCGCGGTCAGATCGAGGCCGACCTCTTCGACGGTCTCGCGCGTCGCGGTCGCGAGCAGATCGGCGTCTTCCGGCTGGGCCATGCCCCCCGGAAACGAGATGTGACCCGACCAGCGGTCGCCCTCGCGCTTGACCCGCCGCATCAGCAGGACCTCTGCAGGACCGCGGTCGAAGCGCAGCAACACCGCCACCGCCGAGCGTCGCGGCGCCAACAGGGCGGGCACCATGGTCGCCGTGGCCGCGCCGAGCCGGCTGCGGACCACGGAGCGTTTCAGCCCGGCGGCCATGGAGTCCGGGTCGATCGCGCTGGGTCTGGCGGCGGCCGTCGACATCAATCCTCGCTGCACGTCTACGGTTCGGTGGAGGGGTCCGCCCAGGGGTCACGCCAGGTCGGCCGCTCGCGGAGCCAGAACCACAGGCCGCGTTTGCGCCCCAGGCTTCGCACGTAGGCAACCAGCGCCTTGCGGTCCTGCGGGTCGGCGATCGACTGGTCGTACGCGGGCATCGGCGAGCCGTCGAGTCCGGTCATGAAGGTCCGCCAGATGGCCGCCGTCTGAGCGCCACCCTTGTAGATGCCCCAAGTAAAGTCGAAGACATGACTTGGCGTGCCGTCGCTGTTGCGGTGGGAGTCCGCTGCGATTCCGTCGCCGCGGCCGTCCGCCCCATGGCACTGGCCGCACTTGGCTTCGTTGTAGACGCGGCGTCCCCGAGCGCTGGCCTCGCTTGCCGCAGCCGGTAGTTCGACGCCGTCGATCCCGGCGATCACGTCGTCGGGGTAGCGCTGCTCGTCGGCGAAGCGTGGCGAGAGTGACTCTAGATGGAGCACAAGGGATCTCAGCTTGCCGTCGTCCAGGCGGTCCTTCCACCCTGGCATGGCTGTACCGGGAAGCCCTTCGCGCAGCGTTCGCAGCATGTCGGCGCGCAGTGGCAAGGCACCGCTGACGGTTGAGCGGAATCGATACTCGCCGCGGGTCAGATCGCGCGGTCGAGGTGTCATCTGCGTCGCGACGCGGCTCTGGCCGTCGCCGCGCCGTCCGTGACAGCCGGCACAGGTTGCCCCAAAAAGACGGCGGCCCTCTTGCGCCGAGGCGCTCTTCCACGCGCTGGCCTCGCCGTCAGCCGCGCCGGCGAAGCCAGCCGCCGGCGTCGCGGGGAGCTGTGAACCGCCACAGCCCAGCCCGACGAAAGCCAACGCTGCGATCGCGACCGCAGTGTTGCGCCTCCCGGCGTGGCAACAGGGCGCAGGCGTCATCGCTGCGCCACCAGCCGCCCCCTTACAGGAAGGTGTGCAACTCGAAGACCATTTCATCTCCGTTGCCCTCCACGCGTTGGGGGATGTCCCGGTTGATGCGAACCTCGCCGCGCACTTCGAGCCACGGCACGGCGAACCAGGAGAACCCGACCACGAATCTGTCGCGCTCGTTCTCGACCAGCCCGAACAGCGGGTCAAAGGCCTCAAACGCGCCGCGCAGGTAGAGCCCCTTGCGGACCTCGAGGTCGAGGCCGGTGTACAGCGCCCATTGGTCCCACTTCTCGGATTCGTTGGCGCTGTGGATCCAGTCGACCTCGGCGAGCGCGAGCAACCGGCCCAGGCGCGCTCCCAGGTGACCGCCGAAGGTCAGGCTGCTGAAGCCAAAGCCGACCGTCGAGGTGTCGTTCCAGGCGACCGATGCGCCCACCCGCAACCAGTCGCGCACCCAGGCGACCTGGCCGGTTATCTGTTTGGCGAGGTTGCTGTCGCCACCGCCCAGGCTGCCGTTGGTGATCGCGACGCTGGCCAGCAGCGGACCGGGGGCGAAGCCGATCTCGACACCAAGGTCCTGGTTGGCGTAGGTGAATCCGGTCTGTTGGCGGATGAACATCGTGTCGTCGGGGAAGCGCAGCCCGTAGGGCAGCAGGAAGCGCCCGGCCTTGAGCCACGCGTGCCAGGGCAGACCCTCGATCAGCAAGAACGCCTCGCGGTTGCTGGCGCCTTCGGGGGCGACTGTCTCGTCGATGTAGAACGTGACGTGGTCGGGCACGACGTCGGCGCGCAGGTAGAGGTTGCCCTCGCTCATGTCGAAGCTGTTTTCGGCCGCGGCGTGGCGCTTCTTTCCGGCGATCTCGGTGTTCGCAGGAAACAACGTGCGGTTCGAGAGGCGGAGATTCCCGCCCAACGTCAGGCTGTCGCCAGCCCGTGGATCAGCGATGCCGGCGAGCGCGATGGTGTCGAGGTTCGTCTGGGCAAAAGCGCGGCCGAACGCCGTGCGCATGCCCCCGCCGGTCTGGTTGATGTGACAGTGGGCACACTGCAGACCCTCGCGCACGGCGAAGCGTGGCTCCGCTCGCAGAGCCGTTGGCGCGCAGATGACGACACAGACGAACGCCATCGCGGCGACCAGCCCGCCGACGAGAGGCCGATGCACCCGCCCAAGCTGGCCGACCGGTTCGAAGTTTGGTGGGGGCAAGGGTGTGGTCACGGCACCTCCTCACTGTCGCCGGTCGTCTCACTGTCGCCGGTCGCCTCACTGTCGCCGGTCGCCTCACTGTCGCCGGCCGCTGCGTCGGCGGCGGGCGCAGAGTCATCCGTCGCCGCACCGTCTGCCGTCGCGTCGCCAGGCACAGTGTCGCTGCCAGGCCGCGCTGTGTCGATGACCCCGTCCGCGTCGTCGCTCACGCTCGCATCCTCGGGCAGTTCGGTCGCGTCGCCGCCGTCAAACGGAACCACCAGGGCGTCGTCCGCGTCGTCCGTGGCGATCCAGTCGGCCTTCGCGCCTTCGGTTATCCAGCGCTTCAGGCCGTGGAGCTGCGCCGTGGTCAGGTAGGGCGGCCCGTTGCGGGGCATGCGCGAGCCAACCCGGCGGTTGTCACTCGCGGCGACCTTGACGATGAGGTAGCTCGCCTGGGGCTGGCCCGGGCTGACCCGCAACATCCCGGGGAGCTCCACCGAGTTCACGCCAACGAGTTGTTTGATCGCGGCGTTGCCTTGCAACGACAGGCCCTTGGGGGCAGCGCCGCTGCGGTGGCATTGGCCGGCACACATTGGCTCAAAGATCGTCGATTGAATCTCAGCGTAGCTTCGTGGCTCCTTGCCCAGGTCGGTCACGACGTTGGGAACGCCCTCGCCAGAGCCGACGCAGCCCGCCGCGGCCGCCGCCGTCGCAAGCGCGATCGTCAGGGCGAGCCCTTGACGGCTCGCCAGTTTCGACCAACATCGCGTGATGAGCGTTGCCCGACCGACACCAAATTCTCCGTGGACCCGGCGCCTGCGGTCCGCGGCCGTGATCGCTGTGGTCGTCCCGCTCGTCGTTGGCCTCCTGGGAGGGTGCGCGACTGTCCGGCCTTGGGAACGCGGCCGGCTCGCCCACCCCTGTATGGTTGGCGATGGCCGTCTCGGCGACGCCTTTCGGCCCCACCTGCTCGCGGTGCGCGAGGGCGCAGTTGGCGCTGATGGCAGCGCAGGCGGTGGTTGCGGCTGCAACTGACTCACGCTCTGCGCTCCTTGTTGCCGACCGCCCGCTGTGTCGCGCGGTCCCATCCGTTTCGTCGGCACGCGGCACGCCGTGCTGCGCTACAATTCGATCGCGATCGCCGCTTGTACGACCAGGGCCCAGGTGTCTGGCATCGGCTCCAGTAGCTCGCCGACTACCGCCTGGAAGTCAGCGTAGCGGGTCCAGTGTGCCTCGCCCCGCAAAAGCGCCTGCCAGCGGCCATGCAACCAGCGCAGATCCAGGCGGGTGATGTCGGACCACATCTCGCCCAGGCGGCGATCGCGCGTGAGGTAGTCGCGGTTCACCGTGTACACCGAGCGGTAGAAGCTCACGCGCGACTGCCGATGTCCTCGGTTGGCGAGCTCGATCAACCAGCCGCCGCCCAGGTCGACGCCGACGCCGAGCTCGGCGGTATGGGCCCGCATCGACCAGGTATCGAGGTAACCGCGCCAGCTGGCGTGGCCGAAGAACCGCGGCGAGAAGGCGTGGCGCGCCTGCAGGCTGAAGGCGTGGCGGTCACGCGAGTCGGGGTGGCGCTCGGGTACCCATTGCGCATAGCTGCGCCGCCACAGCGAGGGATCGCTGGGTAGGAGCGGCACGTGGCGATACACGCTCGACTGGAAACCGCGGACCAACTGCAAGCTGTACGCTGCCGACGCGGTCGTCGCCGGGCCCAGGACCTGCAGCACGCTCGCGTCGATCTGGTGGACCGTCCGATCGCGCCACAGCTCATCCGACTCGCGGCCACTGCCGAGCCGGTCGAGACCCAGCCCGTAGCCCAGGTGGGCGGTGACGTTGCGGTCGATCAGGTCGAGGTCGCCGCCGAGCGCCAGCCAGTGATTGCGGGTGTCTGATTCGGTGCTGCCGGTGTAGGCGCCGCTGAGGCGCAGGTCGCGCCACGCGTGGTTGACGCTCAGCGATCCCTCCTGGCGGGTCTCGTCGAAACGCATCGTTGCGGCGCTGACGACGTCGACAGTGGCCGCCGAGATGATGTCTGCCTTCCAACTCGCGCCAATCTCAGTGGGCTCGCCGACGTGCTGGCGGACCGACGCCCACGGGCTGATCACGCGCAGTCCGTCGTCATTGCGATAGACAGAGCTGCCCGTTTCGGCGTGCATTCCGATGCCTGCGTTCGGTTCCGCGGCGTCGCCGCCGACCGGCCCGAGGCACATCGCCAACGCCGCGAAGGCAGCCAGACGCAGGGACGTCCCGGCGCGACGCAGGGACGCCGCGGCGCGACGCGGTCGCGGTCGCGGTCGTGAACGCCGGAGTTGCGTGCTTGCCGCGCGCGTCACTGGACCCCCTTCGTCGCCCACTGTCGCAGGATCTGGTAGTCGAGCTCGTCGCGGTCGGTAAAGACGACCTCGCCGTCCGCGTGGCGGATCCCGCCTAGCGCGGGTGGCAGGCACTTGCGCAGCAGCAGCGAGTCGTCTGGATCACTTGCGCCGAAGAGACGGATGCGCAGGGCGTCGTAGTTCCAGGCGAGCTCTCCGTCGCTCAGCTCGGCGCTCAGCGGTGTGCCGGGGAAGCTGCCGGCAGCACGCAGGTAGCCGACGGCGTACAGCGTCATCACCCGGTCGGTGGATCCATGGCATGCCGTCGCAGCACAGCGGCTGGCCACGATCGGTTGAATCGCTGGCCCAAAGCCGGCGAAGTCGGGCTCGGGTAGGGGCCGGTAGGGGTTGTCGACCTCGGGGCAGCCGGGCAGCATGAGGACGGCGCCCAGCGCGGCGGCGAGGGCAAGCGCCGCCGCTCGTCGCGGTCGGGCTGACTTCGGGGCGAGAGCCCGAGCCAGCGGTGGTGGGAGGCGGGTCGCGGTCGTCACGGCCAACTTGGCCTCGCAGTCAGGCGGGGAGGGACTACACTAGTCCAGGGCCTTGGCCCCGCGCAGTGTGGACAATCGGAAGCGAGATGACCATCCAGCAGCCAATTCCAGCCGAACCTGCGCAGTCGAAGACCCGTTCGTCGGCAGCGCTGCGGGCGGGCCACGCGTCACGGGCCCCCGCAGCGCCATCAAGTTATGCTCTGCGGCCGACACAGGCAACCGCGTCGCCGCACCGGGCGGTCGCCGGCGCGATCATTTGCGTGGGCCTGGTCCTGACGTGGGGCTGCGCGCCCGCGGCGTTGCCGCCGCCCGCGACCCTCGCCGAGAGCTGCACGACGGCTGCGTGTCACGGCGCGGTCGAGAATATCCACTACGGCGGACCACGTCTGGCGTGCGTCGATTGCCATCTTGGCGACGCGACCAAGGCGACCAAGGAGGGGGCGCACGTCACCGTCGACACGTCGTTCAATCCGTCGACCCCTGGCGCGAACTACCTCGCCAACCCCACCGTCGCCGAGCTCGACGCGTTGCCCAAAGACGTTGTGCGATTCATCAACCCCGCTGACTACCGCGTGGTGCGTCAGAGTTGTGGCCAGCCCATGCTCAAAGGCGTCGGTTGCCACCAGACGATCAGCGAGAACAGCGTCATGCTCAACCGTGCGACCCTCGCGGGCACCTTCGCAGGCGGCGGCTTCGTCGGCGGCGTTCAGGACAAGGCCGCTCGCTACGGTATCG
Source organism: uncultured Myxococcales bacterium (assembly GCA_937915965.1). Classification (GTDB taxonomy): domain Bacteria; phylum Myxococcota_A; class UBA9042; order UBA9042; family UBA9042; genus CALGHC01. Next base: position 539 of record CALGHC010000931.1, on the reverse strand, counting down.
TCGCCACCGCCGATCCGCACGTCCCCGACAAGCTCGCCTCGGGGATGATCGCCGCGCTCGATGCCCTGCCCGCAGACCCGCCCGATGACCTGACTGACCCGCTCGCGCGAGCCTGGTATCCGGTCTTCGAGCAGCTGTGTACCGAGTGTCATCTCAACCAGGATGGGCCGCACATTCCCGGCAAGTACTATTCGTCGGGCTGCAACGGTTGCCACATGGTCACCGACGACGACGGCCGAACTCGTACCGGCGACATCACCCAGGACATCGACGAGGGCGGTCACGTGCGTCAGCATCGATTCACCAACCAGGTGCCCGACAGCCAGTGCGCTCACTGCCACACGTCGCACCTGGCGCGGTCGATGCTGGCACGTGGGATCCGCGAGCGCTCCGAGCCCACCGGCGACGAGGGGATTGGTGGTCCCAATCGTGGCGTCAAAGACCCGGAGAATCACGTCCCGTGGGCAAAGAAGAACTACGTCAAGCACAAGGGAATGCTATGGAATTATGGCAAGCCCTGGCCCTTCTACGTCGAGGAC
>CALGHC010000930.1 GCA_937915965.1 uncultured Myxococcales bacterium | reverse complement strand
GGTACGCCAACGGGGTCGGCGCCCAGGCGAAGTTCGCCTATCCGATGGGCCTCGACCGCCTCCCGGACGGCGCGCTCGTCGTCGCGGACTCCAACAATTTCCGCCTGCGCCGGGTCGAGCTCGATGGCACGGTGACGACAATCGCCGAGCAGTTGGGACCACTGTACGACGATGCCTTCCGCGGCGTCGCCGCGCTCGGGGCCGATGACTTCGTCTTCACGTCGGGGCGCCTGGTGCTGCGGCTCGTGGACGGCAAGGTGGGGGTGCTCGCCGGCAGCGGCATCGCAGGCGCGACCGACGGCAAGGGGGCCGCTGCGACTTTCCAGATGACCTGGGGCATCACTACTGCGCCGGGCGGCGGCGCGCTGGTCGTAGACACCGGCAACCACCGCCTACGCAAGGTCGCGACCGACGGCACCGTGACGACGTTCGCTGGTAGCAGCAGCGGCCACGTGGATGGTCCCGCCCTCAAGGCGAAATTCAACTACCTGCGGCATGCAGCAACCGGGACCGACGGCACCGTTTGGGTCGGCGACACCAACAACCGACACGTGAGGCGGATCGACGCCGACGGCACGGTCAGCACCTGGGCAGGCAGCGGCGCGGAGGGCTTTCAGGATGGACCCGGTCTGACCGCCTCGTTCATGAAGATCAGCGGCATCGCGGTCGACAAGGCAGGCTACGTCTACGTCTCCGACGACCAGCTGCACCACATCCGCAAGATCGCCCCGCCGCCGGGCCCCTGCGACGACGCCGAGCCATGCACCATCGATGCGTGCGACGTCGACACGGACGAGTGCACGCATATCGTGGTCGAGGGTTGCTGCTCTTCGAACGACGAGTGCGGCGACGGCAACGAGTGCACGATCGACAGCTGCAACGGCCTCCAAGGATGCGCTCACGCTCCGGCAGACGGCGGCTGCAATGATGGCGACGGTTGTAGCAACGACGACCACTGTATCGACGGCGTCTGCGCTGGCGAAGCGGTCTCGTGTGAGGACGACAACCCCTGCACCACCGACGCTTGCAGCTCGGTCGTCGGTGAAGCGAGCTGCTCGCACGTCGGCAAGGACGGCCTCTGCGAGGACGGCAGTGCGTGTACCATCGACGACGTGTGCAATGGCGAGGACTGCGTCGGCATCGAGATCATCTGTAACGATGGCGAGACGTGCACCACCGATGCGTGCAACCCCGATACCGGCTGCGTCTACACGCCGGTGGCGCCCGCCACCCCCTGCGCCGGCGCCACGCCATGTGACAAGGGCGTGTGCTCCGAGGGCCAGTGCGTCCTCGACAGCGCTGGCCTGATGGTAGCAACCGTCGCCGGTGACGGCACGGATGGCTACGCCGACGGCGTGGGCGCCGCCGCAAAGTTCAAGCAGATCCGCGGACTCGACGTGGACGCCCAAGGCGTGGTCTACATCGCAGACGCCGGCAACAAGCGGATCCGCAAGATGATGCCGAACGGGGCGGTGACCACCCTGGCGGGCTCGGACGGTGGCGGCTACGCCGATGGGCCTGGCGATGTCGCGAAGTTCGGCTCGCCGATGGACATCGCGGTGGCGCCCAACGGCGACCTCATCGTCAGCGATGGCCCCTACTACAAGCTGAGGCGCGTGACCCCGGAGGGCGTCGTCTCGACCGTCGCGCCGACGCTCAGTCCATTTGCGACCGCCTACCTGCACAACGTGGCGGTCAACTCAAAGGGCGTCATCTTCTATGTGACCGAGAACAAGGTCATGCAGCTCGATGGCGACGTCCAGACGCTGCTCGCTGGGGCTGCCGACTCGGGCTTTCTGGACGCCACCGGGGCGGACGCGCGCTTTCACGGGCTGAAGGGGATCGTGTTTGACGATGCCGGGGACCTACTGGTCGCCGACGAGAAGAACCATCGATTGCGGCGCGTGGACCCGGACGGCAAGGTGGTGACGATCGCGGGGACCGGCGCGCAAGGCAACGTCGATGGCCCTGCGCTCGAGGCTCAGTTCTCCTACCCGAAGAGCATCGCGCTCGACCCGAAGGGGGCGTTGCTGATCCTGGACGCTGCCAACCACCGCATCCGTCGCCTAGACGGCAGCGGGGCCGTCTCGCCCTACGCCGGGTCAGGGCTCAAGCCCTTCCAGGATGGTCCGGCGCTCGAGGCGACCATGTGGAACACCGTGGCCATCGCCTCGACCCCGGACGGTACGCTGTATACGGTCGACTTCACCGAGCCGCGCGTGCGCAAGGTCTACTTCGCTGGGGGCGGCTGCGACGACGACAACGCTTGCACCACAGACACGTGCGACAGCGATACCGGGCTATGCGCACACAGCGTCATCCCGGACTGCTGCAAGGACGCCGCGGAGTGCGACGACGGCGAGACGTGCACGACGGACGCCTGCGACGACAAGGGCGGCTGCGTCTACACGCCGGTGGCGCCCGCCACGCCCTGCCTGGGCGCCACGCCATGTGAAAAGGGCGTGTGCTCCGAAGGCAAGTGCGCCTTCCCAGGTACCAGCCTGGTGGTGCAGACCGTGGCAGGCGACGGCACAGCTGGCTTCGCCGACGGCAAGGGATCAGCGGCGAAGTTCAAGGACCTCGCGGGCATCGCGGTCGGCCCACAGGGCACTGTGTACCTCGCCGACGCGGGCAACTACCGGATCCGCAAGATGGCGCCTGACGGCACCGTGACTACACTGGCTGGCTCTGGCGAGGACGGCGAAAGCGACGGCCCAGGCAGTGTCGCCAAGTTCTCCAAGCTCCGTGACGTTGCGATGGCACCCAACGGCGACCTCATCGTCACCGACAGCGGTAACTTCAATCTGCGGCGCGTGACCGCGGCGGGCGTCGTCTCGACGGTGGCGCCGGACCTGAAGCCATTCGCGATTAGCGTCATCTACACCGTTGCGGTCCAATCCAACGGGAAGATCTTCTTCGGTCGCAGGAACGCGCTCATGCGCTTCGAAGACAACGCGGTGAGCCTCCTCGCCGGCGACGCGGAGCCCGGCTTCGCCGACGCCACCGGCCCAGCAGCACGTTTCAGCAGCGTCTACGGGGTCGAGTTCGACGGGAATGGCGGGCTGATCGTCGCTGACTCAAAGAACCATCGGCTCAGGCGCGTCGACGCCGAGGGCAAGGTCGTTACCATCGCCGGGACAGGGGTCGCCGGCTATGCCGACGGCGCGGCGGCCGAGGCGAAGCTGTCGTTCCCCATGGACGTCGCGATGGGACCGCAGGGGTCGATCTTCTTTATCGACCTCGGAACCAAGTACATCCGCCGGCTGGGAGGCGACGGCGAGGTCACGACCTACGCCGGCTCGGGAGATGCGCCCTTCAAAGACGGCCCAGCCTTGGAGGCCACGTTCCCAAGTTCGCAGCACATCGCCACGGCGCCCGGCGCGGTCGTGTACGTGACGGACTTTACGGAACCGCGGGTCCGCAAAATCTACGTCGCCGGCCTTGGCTGCGACGACAACAACGCGTGCACCACAGACACGTGCGACAGCGATTCTGGCGTGTGTGCGCACACCGACATCCCGGACTGCTGCACGGACGCCAAGGATTGCGACGACGGCGACGAATGCACGACGGACACGTGCGTTCCGGGCGAGAGCTGCAGCCACGCGCCGAAATCGTGTGACGACGGCGACGCGTTCACCACCGACGCCTGCGACCAGGCCGCCGGCGAGTGCTCCCACACCTGGTCGATGGCCGCTGGCTGCGCGGCGGGCGGGGGGCAGATCGAGTCAAACCAGTACTGCGTCAAGACCGACGGCAACGGCATCGAGTGGGGCCTGGTGCCGGCGGGGACGTTCTGGATGGGTTGCAACGAGACGCTCGACGGCGGTTGCAAGAGCGGCGAAAAGCCGCAGCACGAGGTCACGATCAGCAAGCCGTTCTGGCTGGGGCTGAGCGAGGTGACGGTCAGCGAGTACCAGAAGTGCGAACAAGCCAGTGAGTGCGAGGCGCCAGCGCTCGGCGCCAGCGGTGTCTTCGGTTGCGCGCCGGGTTCGATCGCCGCGAACTGGAGCACGGCTGGGCCGGAACCTGGGCGGGAGTCGCATCCGCTCAACTGCGTGACCTGGCCTCGCGCGGCCGCCTATTGCGCATCGGTCGGCGGCAGCTTGCCCACGGAGGCACAGTGGGAGCTCGCGGCGCGCGGACGGTGCGAGGAGAACGGCGGCGTCGACGGCTGCGCTGCGAAGATGCGGGTGTACCCGTGGGGAAACGCCGGACCCACGTGCGGCAAGCACGCGGTGTTGTCACAGGGCGGCGCGTCGGGCTGTGGCCAGAGTTCGACCTGGGCAGTGAAGACCGGATCCCAGTCGGGCCGCGGTCCCTACGGCCACTACGATCTTGCAGGTAACGTGCAGGAGTGGGTTCAGGACTGGTACTCTGCTTCGTACTACGATGTCTCTCCAAAGCAAGACCCGGAGAACACCAATAGCGCCTCC
>CALGHC010000929.1 GCA_937915965.1 uncultured Myxococcales bacterium | reverse complement strand
GGATGGGCCCACGCCAACGCGAGTGCGCCTCAGCCGCCATCTATCGGGCGCGCTGATCGAATTGCCCGACGCGGGCGATCCCAGCGAAGCGCAGCCCTGGGCGCCCGCATGGAGAGCGCGTCCGCTGTCTCTGCCGCACGGCGTGGTGCGCTAGCGGCTGGATGCCAACCGAGAGTGAAACCGGTGGGAGCCATCTTCTCGGTAGCTCTTGGTGGCTCTTGGTGACTACGGACAACCGCGCAACAGCGCGTCAACGCCAGCGCGCGGCAGCCCCTCTGCGGTGACGCCACGGCTCAGCCAGACACCACTGACCCCAGTGACGGCCATCGCCTCTATGCTTCCCCACCAATTGGGCGCGAAGCCGCTCCAGGGGGCCAGATTGCCACCGGCCTTGAGGTCGACTTGCCACAGCTTGGTCAACGCGGCGCCGGGCGCTGGCGCGACGGCGATCAAGCGTTCATCTTGGTCAGCGGGTCCGAGATCGATCACCCGACCACTGACGCCAGCGCCGGTACTGAAGAGCTTCTGCCATCCGCCGCCGGACATCTCCCAGGCCCAAACCTCCAGGCCATTGGCCGCTCGGGCGAGCAGCAAGCGCTTTGTCGCTGGATGCGAGAACAGCTGGGCGCCGGGGGCGAAACTGGGGCCCGAGCCGCTGCCCGTCTTCCAAAGCTGGGCAGGCTTCAGCTGTACCTGATCGATACGCCAAAGCTCGGCAGTTCCCGCCGTTGGCCCGCGCGCGAACACCCACGCGTAGCCCCCTAGCGGGTCATCGAACAAGGCAGCGTCGAACGCCAGCGGCGGCAAGCCAAGCGGTTGAGGGGTCGCGATCGAGGTCCAGGTACCGGTCGCCAGGTCGAGGATCTCGGCGCCATCGGCGGTCTCAAGCGCGTGGTCGAGGGCGAGGTCTTCGGCCGAGAGCTGCTTGCGCGCGCCTCCCCACACGCGCAGCTGGGTGCCTGTCGGGTCGAGCAGGACCATCGGCTGCAGCCGACTGTTCACGCCTTCCGGCAGCGGCAGCGGCGTCCAGATGCCGGACTCAAGACGCCAACCAGGGACGGACAGGTCCACCTCAGCGGCGCGCAGGGCCGCGCCGCCAATGCGATAGAGGGCCGCGCCAACGCCCACCCAGCGGCTACCCACCGTCGCTCGCGGACCCTGATCAAGGGTCTGCCACGCGCCCGGCTTGCCGCTGAACACAGACTCGCTTGGTTGACCGGCCGCGCTGGTGCCAAGGGCCATGATGACGCCACCCGCGACCAGGGGCGCGACAGCGGGGCCGAGCCGTACCGGCGCATTTGGGACGCTATCCGCCAACCAACTGTCGGTCGCGATCTGATAGCGCCAAAGACCGGCTGCGGCACCCGAAGGTAGCGCCGCGCCGACCAGCCAGACCTCATCGGCAGCGGCGCCACAGACCAGTTGCCCGCTGCTCCACGCGACCTGATCGGGTACCGCGAGAGCGGTCCACTGAGCGGCGCCGGGCTTGAGCCGGGCAAAGCCGGCGCCGGCGTCGGGGGTCGGTCCGTATGTATAGAGCTCTCCCGATGCCGAGGCGCAGGCAGCCATAGGGCCGCTGAAGATGCCGGGCTGCGGCACCTTCTCGGTCGGCAGCCAGGTCGCGGCGACCAGATCAAAGACCTGGGCGGCGGGTCCGGTGGCAGCCTGAACGCCTCCCAAAAGCCACAGGCGCTTGTTCGCGACGCTGACGATAGCTGTGGCGCCATCACGATGGCCCATGCCGGCAGCGACTGACAGGTCCTTGATCTTCAGCGTGTTGAGATCGACAGAGGTAATTCCGGCGGTCTTGCCCGATGCGTCGTGGCCTCCCAGAATCCACATCGAATCGGTATCTCCGGCCAGCGGAGCGGGTAGGAAGGCAGCCGCAGCGTGCTCGCGGGCGAGCGCGGCGGCCGCGTGAACACGCGTCCAGCTGCCAGACTCAAGCGCGAGGCGCCAAAGCTCTCCGGTGAGGCGCAAAGTTCCGTCAACGGAGCCTCCGCGCCCCCCGACCACGTAGAGATCGCCTTTGCCGATACATGTTGCGAAACCGAGGCGCGGCGCGGGTTGCCCGGCTGAGATCTCATCGAGTTCGGCCTTCCATTGCAGCGGCAGCCCTTCGTCGGTGAGACCGTCACAGTCGTTGTCGAGACCGTCACATGTCTGTTCGCTGCCACCGTCGTAGTCGGGTACTCCGGTGTAGTTGCAAGCCCAACCGCCGAGGAAGCAGACCGGCGCCGGTTGCTGAGCGGCGCACACGCCCTCCGTGGGGCACGCTGGCGCGACGCTGACGTCGACGCCGTCGTCGGTCAGGCCGTCGCAGTCGTCATCCTCGCCATTGCAGATCTCGAACCCGCCGGGGTGAGCGCTGCCGCCCTGGTTGGTCGAACACGCGACCGCGCCGGCGGCGGTGCACTCGACCGTGCCTGCGCCGCAAGCCCCAAAGCCGTCGCAGACCGCGCCGAGGGAGCTGCCCTGCCAGGCCATGCCCTCGTCCGTGGCGCCGTCGCAGTCGTTGTCCTTACCGTCACACAGCTCGGGAGGTGGTGGAACGGTGTCGGCGTCGGGCTGGCTCGAGCAGGTCGCGATGCCGCTGATTGCACAAACTGCGACACCGGTCCCGCAGACACCCAGGCCCGAACATGGCCCCCCCAACGCGATGCCCTGCCACGCGAAGCCCTCGTCGGTCTGGCCGTTGCAGTTGTCGTCCAGGCCGTTGCAGACCTCGGCGACAGCCTTCGAATCCGGAGCGCCAGGGTTGGTCGAACAGATCGCGGCGCCCTGCTTGCCACAGACGACGAGCCCGTGACCACAGGCGCCAATGCCCTCGCAGGGAGCGCCAAGCGGGAGCCCGGCGAAAGTGAGGCCGTCATCCGTGATCCCATCACAGTCGTCGTCAAATCCGTTGCAGAGCTCGGCGCTCGCTTTGGAGTCGGCGCCGCCGGGGTCGGACGAACACACCGGTATGCCGGCGTCGCCGCACGCGACCTTGCCGAGGCCACACTCGCCGGTGCCCACGCATGGCGCACCGACCGCTAGACCCGCGAGCGAAAAGTCCTCATCGGTTTGGCCATCGCAGTCGTCGTCTGCGCCATTGCACGTCTCTGGTGAGGCGGCGTCGGCCGCACCATCGGGGTTGCTTGAGCAGTCTGCCTGGCCGTCGTGGCAGGCGACGACGCCGGCACCGCAGGCGCCAATCCCCAAACAGGTCTGCCCGATCGCCGCGCCCTGATACGTGTGTCCTTCGTCGATCTGGCCGTCGCAGTCGTTGTCGAGACCGTCACAGGCTTCGGGAGACGCCCACCCAGGCACCAGGCTGTAGTCACACTTCAAGGCCGCGAGCGAGATGTCGCATGTCGCGATGACCAAGGCCTGTTGGCCAGCGCAGACACCCACTGAAGCGCAGGCGTCGCGGGCGAGCACGGTGGCATCCGCGTTGGGCACCTCGTCATTCGCGTCGATCTCGTCGTTCAGGCAGTCGTGGTCGGCGTCGGTGTATTGCGATTCAAGCAGGTCGGGCTGCCCATCCTGGTCGGTGTCACCCGGATGCAACGGATCGTCGCCCACCTCCACTCCATCTGGTTTGCCGTCAGAGTCGGTGTCGGGCGCCAAAGGATGACTGCCCAGTCGGTGTTCGGTCGCGTTGTCGAGGTCATCGCCGTCGTCGTCGGCCTTTGGGTCGAGGCACAGGTTGAAGTAACACAAGGCCGAGGCACACTGCTCCGACGCGAGGCAGCTGGCCCCGTCCGCTCGCGGAGCCCCACAAGCCGCTGATACGACGGCGATCAACGCGGCGCCAATCGACGCGCGGCGATGCCCGCGGCCAAGGCCGCGACCGAGCGCTTTGCGATGGGCGCGGGTCATCATATTGCCAAGGCTATTCGGGCCGCGGCACGGGAGCAAGGAGCCGCGCCTGCCTCAGCGTGGCCCCCTGGCCGCGGGGGCTGCTCCCGCCGCCATCTTGGACCACACCGCCGGCAGTGCGTCGACGAGGTCCGACGCCATCGAGGCGACCGATCCGACGCGAGCACGGACTTCGTGACCAGCGGCGGCGTGTGCTGCGACGGCGACGCGAGCGGCTGCATAGGGGGCAAGTCCCTGAGCGAGAAGACTACCAAGGATGCCGCACAGCACATCGCCCGAACCGGCCTTGGCGAGCGCGACATTGGGCTGGTCGCAGATTGCCCAGTCGCCGCCATGATCGACCACAAGCGTGCGAGGCCCCTTGAGGACGACGACCGCCTGCCACCGTTCGGCGGCCTGGCGCGCATGGCCGAGCCGGTCGGCCTGCACAGAGGCGATCTCGGTGCCCAGCAGACGCGCCATCTCGCCCGGATGCGGCGTCAGAACGAGACGACCGGCCGCGGGTGCAGCGATGTCGGGCTTTGCAGCGAGGGCGCTCAGACCGTCGGCGTCGAGCACCACCGGCACCTCCGACAGGCTGAGCAGGCGGGCGATCAGGTCGAGATCGTTGGCGGTCGTGCCCAACCCGGGGCCAACAGCGACGGCGGTCTTGTCAGAGAGCAGCTTCTCGACGCGGCGCGCCTCGCCGGGTCCACCGCGGACGGCTTCGACCATCAGATCTGCGAACCGCGCCTCGAGGCGAGAGCGGATCTCGCCAGATGTACCCAACGTCGTGAGCCCGACGCCTGAACGCATCGCTGCATGGGAGGCCAGGAGCGCTGCGCCCGCCTTGCCAGCCGAGCCGGCGACGACAAAGAGATGCCCCAACTGGGTCTTGTGCTGCAGGTCCGAACGCTCTGCGAGAAGACCGCCGACCGACGCCGAGTCGATGCGCTCGCAGGCCGGTGTCGCTGCCGCGATCCAGGCGGGGGGGATGCCGATCTCGACGACCTCCAGCTCGCGCCAGCAGCTTGGCCCGTCGCCAAGAAAGAGACCCGGCTTGGCGGCTGCCATGGTCACGACGAGATCGACACGAGCGGCCGCACCGAGAATCCGACCGCTGTCGGCGTGCAAGCCGCTGGGGAGATCGACGGCGACGGTCAGGGCGTCGTGGCGTCCGTCCAACTGCCGGACCAGGGTAGCCATTGGTTCGCGCAGGTCCGCCTCCGGCCCGATACCCAGGAGCGCGTCGACGATGACGGCGGAGCGCAAGAGTGACCGGTGAAGCTGCTTGAGGTCCCGCTGACCGCCGCCTTCGGCGTAATGACGCGGGCTGACTCCAACGCCTCGCATCGCTTCGTAGTGCAGGCGGGTCTCGGGCGACATCTGTTCAGCAGTGCCTGCCACCCACACGTGAACCCGAAAGCCCCGGTAGGCCAGCTCACGGGCGATCACAAAACCGTCGCCACCGTTGTTGCCCGGACCGGCCAGCACCGTCGCCAGGCGATTCTCGCCGGCCTCACCGAGGCGGGCCGCGATGGCCCGCACCACGCCCCGGCCAGCGGTCTCCATCAAAATCGCGCCGGCGAGGCCCAGATCGTCGATGGTCCGCTTGTCGAGCGTCCGCATCTGCTCTGCGGTCAGCAGCTTCATGACACCTCCCCGATCAGCCGTCGCATCTCGCCCACAGCCTCGGCCATGCCAACGAAGAGTGCCCGTGCCACGATGCTGTGGCCAATGTTGAGTTCCTCGACGTGCGGCAAGGCCGCGATCGCACGAGTGTTGTGATAGTCGAGGCCGTGGCCCGCGGCCACGACGAGGCCCAGATCATGCGCCTGCTGGGCTGCGAGCCTCAGCTCGTCGAGGTGACGGATGCGATCCGAGGCGAGCGTGGAGTCGGCATAATCACCCGTGTGCAGCTCGACGATCGTCGCGCCCGCCTCAAGCGACGCCCGCAGCTGGACGGCCTCGGGATCGACGAACATCGACACCGCGATGCCCGCATCGCGCAGTTGGGCGACGACTCGGGCCATCAAGGTGAGCTGACCGGCGACATCGAGGCCGCCTTCGGTGGTCCGCTCCACGCGCTTCTCGGGGACCAGCGTGACTATGTCGGGGCGAATTCGCCGCGCGATTTCGACCATCTCGCTGGTCGCTGCCATCTCCAGATTCAGGGGGACCTCGACGACCTGGCGCATGATCACGAGGTCGCGGTCTTGGATATGGCGCCGATCTTCGCGCAAGTGAATGGTGATCTGATCGGCGCCAGCCCCGATCGCTGCGCCCGCGGCAAGGACGGGGTCTGGATAGAGCGTGCCCCGCTGCTGGCGGATCGTCGCGACGTGGTCGACGTTGACCCCCAACCGCACCCGGGGGATTGCGCGTTCGCTCATGGCTTCACTCCGCTTCTCTGTGTGGCCCGCGCCACGCCGCGTGGGCGACTCAAGCGCCGATGGCGGCCTCGATGGTCTCGGCGATCCGCCGGGCGTGCGCGTCGACCGCGCTGGCATCTTGCCCCTCGACCATCACCCGGCACTTGGACTCGGTGCCGGAGTAGCGGACGAGCACCCGCCCCGTACCTTCGAGCTCCTGCTCGGCGCGGACGATCTCGCGAGCCACATCGGGCAGACTCGAGAGCGCCGGCTTCTCGCGCACAGTGAGGTTGATCAGCTGCTGCGGCGCTGCCTGCATGACGCCGGCGAGGTGGGATAGCGGTCGGCCCTCACGCACGGCGTGACCCAGCACCTGCAGGGCGGCGAGGATGCCGTCGCCCGTCGTGCTGTGACGCAGGAAGAGGATGTGACCGCTCTGTTCGCCGCCGAGATCGTAGCCCCCCTTGCGCATGGCCTCGACCACATAGCGGTCGCCCACGTCGGTGCGCAACAAGCGAATGCCGTGATCGCGCATCGCCATCTCGAGACCGTAGTTGCTCATCACCGTGACGACCAGCGTATTGCGCGAGAGCAGCCCCTGGCGGGCCATGCGTGTCGCGCAGATCGCCAGGACCGCGTCGCCGTCGACGATGCGGCCCTTCTCGTCGACAAGGATGAGCCTGTCGGCGTCACCGTCGAGCGCGATGCCCATATCGCAGCCGTTTTCGGTGACGACCTTTGCGAGCGCCTCGGGATGCAGGGCGCCGCAGCCCTCGTTGATGTTCACGCCGTTGGGCGAGGTGCCAATGGGAATGACCTCGGCGCCGAGCTCCTCAAAGACCGCAGGCGCGACGCGGTACGCGGCGCCGTTGGCGCAGTCGACGGCGATCTTCAAGCCGTCGAGCGTCAAGTCCGATGGGAAGGTCTGCTTGAGGAAGACGATGTAGCGGCCACGCGCGTCCTCGAACCGGAAAGCCCGACCGATGTTGGCGCCGCTGGCGAGAGACGCGCGGATCGCGTCGTCGTCACCGATCCACTGCTCTAGTTGGGCCTCGAAGTCGTCGGCGAGCTTGTAGCCATCCGCTCCAAAAAGCTTGATACCATTGTCGATATATGGGTTGTGCGAAGCCGAGATGACGACCCCGACGTCGGCGCGCATTCCGGTGGTCATGAAGGCGATGCCCGGCGTGGGCAGGACCCCCGACGAGGTAGGGTTCGGCGCCGACGGAACAGACGCCGGCCGACAGCGCGGTCTCGAAGAGATAGCCGCTGCGGCGCGTATCCTTGCCAATCAGCACGCGGACGCGCTCGTGGCGGGACTTGAAGCGGGCCCCCGTCGACCGGCCGATCGCGACCGCCGTTTCGACGGTCATGACGCCGGCGTTCGCCTCGCCGCGCACGCCGTCAGTGCCAAAAAGTCGTCGTTCAGCCATCGCCTCGTCCTCTCGGGTCGACACCGCGTGCCCCAAGTCCCTCCGGGGTCCCACGCGGGCCGCGCCAACACGTCGATACGGAGGTCGGCGGGGGACTCTATTGTGCGCCCTGTACCACCTTCAAGGGAACCCGTCCGCGCCGCTGCTGGCCCGACGCGCCTTCCTTGCGTTGAAGGACGCTCATGATCGCCTGGGTCTCGTAGTTCGCGCTGCGGATCTCAGCGACGCTGTCTCGCAATCCCTGCAGATCCAAGCGGATGCCGTACGAATTGAGGATCCGCTCGATGCGCGGGTAGTGACGCTCGATCGTCTCCTTGACGCTGGTGAAGCCATGCTCTGCGGCCTCCGCCCGCCGCCAAAATGCCAGCGGATTGATGTGGAAGAACTTCACATCGGTCTCGCTGGGCTCGATCAAGATGACGTCGCCGTGGAAATCGGGGTTGAGACGCAACTTTTCGATGCCGAGCATCAGGCGCGTGTGCAGCAACGTGCGAAACGCCTGATTGACGATCGTGACGATACCCATGTCAGAGATCGAGCGGTGGCCGTGGAGAAGCTGGTCGGCGTGGAAGCTCACGAACGGCCGAAAGGGGTTGTAGCAGATGATCAGGCTCGCGCCGGCGTCGACCGCTTGCGAGATGTTGGCGGTCTTGCGCACGCCGGCGTCGACATAGTCCTGGCCGTTGAATCGAGGGGGACGATAGAAGCCGGGGATCGCCGTCGACGCCTGCACGGCCTCGGAGATACTCAGCGAGCTGTCGGCGTCGGGCCCGAAGACCGCTGCGCCGGCGGTGCTGAGGTTGGTCGCGCCAATGTACAGAGACTTGCCCCGCTCGAACTTCAGCAGGCGGAAATGATTGGGCAGGCCGTTGCGCTTGAAGTTCTCGCGGATGAACCGCTCGATACCCGAGTTGTCGAAGATCCCGCTGGGCAGGTACGAAAGCGCGCCGTGGAAGTCGCTCTCGCGCAGCACGTCCTCGACGAAGGGCCAGACCAGCTCCTCTGCGTGGCGCGGCGACGGCTCTTCGACGAATCGCCGCGCACGGGCAACCAGGTCGCCGCGCCGGTCACGCATCTGTCGACCCACGGCGATTCCGACAGCTGGGGCGAAGCCCACCGCGTCACGCATCGCCTGCGCCGGCCGGCTGATGAACTCGCGCCAGTTCGGCTTGTAGAAGTCCATGTACCGAAACTGGCTGATCTGAGTCGAGCGGCCCTCGATGGATCGCAGCAGCTCCTCGGGACCGATGCCGGCGGCGAGAGGCGCAGCTAGAAACGCGCCCGCCGAGAGACCAACGAAGATGTCGAAGTCCGTGACGTCACGGTTGGCCAGCAGGGTGTTGAGGGCGATCAGGCCGCCGATCTTGAAAGCGCCACCCGAGATCGCACCGCCAGCGAGGACCAGCGCGGTCTTTGCGTGATGCCTCACCCGCGTGCGGTCGCCTTTCTCGACGAAGGTGATCCCCATGTGCAGCCTCCGACGCCGGCCTGCAGTGTGGGGGAGCGAAGCGGCGACAGCAAGTGAATAGACGTGGCTATCGGCTCGTCGCCGGCGGGCCGCCACCGACAAGTGCCACCGCCTCTGAGCCGCCTGGGACGCGCGGGACGGGCTGGACGCGCAGATGAGCGACCGCCTGGTCGACGATGCGCTGGCCCAGCCGCGACAGCCCACCTGTCGACGAGAGGGCCGCGTCAGGGGAACACCAACGCGCTGCAGTGTAGCCGAGCGCGCTGAGGCTATCGAGCAGATCGGCCGGCACGGCCGGGGCGGCCGGGGCGGTCGAGGCGGTCGGGGAGAACCTGCCGATGGCGTCGAACGCGCCATCGACTTCCACCGACACATCAATCGTATCAACGGCCTGTGCGACGACGACGACGACGGTGTAGCGGCGATGGGTCAGCGTGTGGACCAAAGGAGCGAGCGTCTCTCCCGCCGTCAAGCCGACGTCGTCCATCCAAGCGACGAGGCGGGCGGACGCGGTGGCGCCTTCGGTACCGGGTGGCTCCCACAAACCACCCCAGCGGCCGCCAGTGGGACGACGACCAAGGAGAAGTTCGAGCCCCTCCGGGCGGCCGCGCGCGACGAAAGCGTAACGGGCGCTGCAGGGCTGCGGTGGTCGGCGCTTGCTGCGGACCGGTAGGGTTTGCACTTTGCCGCTGGCGAGTGCGCGACAGGCACCAGCGACCGGACACATTTCGCAGGACGGGGCGCGCGGCCTGCACACAGTGGCCCCCAACTCCATCAGCGCCTGACTCCAGGCGGAGGGCTGCTGGCCGGCGACCGGAGCGTGCGCCAAGGCTTCGGCGAGCTGCCACAGGCCCTTCTTGCCGCCAGCCGTCGACCAGTCGTCGGTGCGGGCAAACAGCCTGCAATACACGCGCGCTACGTTGCCATCGACAAGCGCCGCCGCCTGCGCAAACGCGATCGATCGCAGCGCGCCGACCGTGTACGGCCCCACCCCGGGCAGGGCCGCGAGCGCCGCCGGTTCGCTGGGCAATACGCCGCCGTGTCGGGCGACCACCGCCTTGGCGGTCGCATGGAGATTTCGGGCGCGGTTGTAGTAGCCCAACCCGGTCCACTGGGCGAGCACGTCGGCCTCGGTGGCGTTGGCGAGGGCAACGAGCGTCGGCCAGCGAAGCATCCAGCGCTGGTAGTAGTCTACAACCGCCGCCGCCCGGGTCAGCTGCAGCATGCATTCGCTCACCAGCACAGCGTACGGGTCGGCCGCGCCGCTGCCGCCGGCGCCGCGCCATGGCAGCCGCCGCCACGCGGTCGCGTACCAACCGAGCAATTGCGCCTGCAGCTCGGCAACAGCAGACGACTCGGCGGCCTCGGAGCCGCCAACCACAGCCGGACTGTGATCAGTCAAGGTGCCTGCTCGGCGCCGACGCCCGCCGGATCGGTGTCGCCGGCCGCAGCCTCGGCGTCCGCCTTCGCGCCGGTCAGGCGGGCATCGAAGCACGCCTGCCGCCAGCGAACGTCCGCGGCGGCGACCTCGAAGGTGATCGGTTTGCCGGCGTCGCCCTTCTCGAGCGCGACCTGCCAAGGCTGATAGCGAAAATCGCCGCGCTCGACCTTCAACTCCAGGGCGAGTCGCCCGCCGATGCGGACGCGAAAGCGAACGTCGGAGCCCTCATCGTAGCGCACGGCCCACAACCGCAGGCCAAAGCGGCCGGTCAGGAGCGAAGCGCCAGGCAGATCGCGCCACGCGACCCGCACGGCGCCCCCATCGGGCCAAGCCTGCACGAAGATGCAGGGCCGCCGCGAGTTGCCGACCTCGTGGATGGCGGCGAACACGTCTCGCCACCAGGGGCCGCTGCAGTCGTGCCGCCCGTCCCGCCACGGACAGCGGCTCGCCTTGCCGCGCTCGTCGACGCGCTCCACGCTGGCATCGGCCAGGCGTTCACGGAAGTCGTAGATCGTCTGTGACGAGGGCACTTCAAAGAGGAACAGCTGTGTGCCCTCGCCAAGGTCCTGTTCGCGCGCCGGCGGTGGCAGTCCGGCGATCTGCGCCCTGTCAGCGTGGCCGTGGGTCGTGACCAACCACAGGCGGCGAAAACCGTCGAGATCCCAAGATTCTACCGGGTCGCCCAGGAGGATGGCACGCTCGGCGTCGAGGCCGCGGTCACGCACCGCTCGCTCAAAACGCCAGCGCTGGGCCGCGGACCAGGCGGGCAGTACCGAGACCGCGTCGCCGATGCGAAGGTCCTTCTCAAGTACGCGGGCGGCCGCAGAGAGGCTGTCGGCGCCGGGAACCACCAGATCGCGACGCCACCGCTGTATCGCGAACCCGCACGCCGCCGCGACCAGCGCTGCCAGGGCGAGCGCTGCCAGCGTCATCTGCGCGCGGTCAGGACGGAAGAGGGGGCGGCTCATGGGCGGCGGTGGTCCTCCGGCGACGGCGGTGAGGGGCGGCGAGCCACGAGCGGGGATCCGCACGCGGCCGCAGCCTCCTAGAAGTCGTGGTGGATGGTCAAGGCGAAGTGCAGCGCGCCACCGTGGACGGAGGTCGCGACCACCGGGTCGTCCGGGTCGAGTTTGACGACGGTTCGCCGGGAAAGCCGCGTCCAGCCCGCACCCAGATCGACCTGAAGAGGGCGACGGGCGACGCCCAGCGGGTCACTAAAGATGAACGAGACCCCTGACGCCAAGGTGAGCGCCGGCGCGTCGAGGTAGTTGGCGACGCCATCTGCCCGCGGCAAGGGCGTCGGCCGCCACGCGGCACCGGCGCGCAGCGTCCACCAGTCACCCGCATGCCACTCGATTCCCATCCGCGGGATGACGATGTCGCGGCCACCAATCGGCACCGGAATCGAGGCGGCTTCGAGCAAGGGCGCGGCGTCGGCCCCCTCTTCGCGCAGAGCGGTGTCGCTCAAGGAGAAAGAGACGTCTGGCGCCAACATCGGCGCCATCGACCAGCGCTGCCACGCCAGCCCAACCGTGGCGATCACGCCGCCGTCAAACCGCCAGGCGCCAGCGAGCGCCCAGATGTCGGGAGTGTACATACCAAGTCCGCGGACCTCGAAGTCGACCGGACCGACCTCCTCGATGTCGACGTGAATCGGCAGGCCATAACGCACCATCGCCTCGGCGCGCCACACCAGGCCGATCCGCAGCCGATCGCCCGGATGCAGGGCCACGCCGAGGATGGGGAAGACCTCAGAGAGCAGATCGATGTCGACGTGGCGCTCGGTAAAGCGTCGGTCGAGCAGGCCAAGGCTGAAGTCGCCGCTACCCGCGAGCGTGGCGAGCAGCTGACCGGAGGCGCCAACCGACAACCACGATGTGACGCGCACGCCAGCGCCAAACGCAACCACGAGGCGGTCTGGAAGTGTGTCGTACAGGACCAGCTGCGGGGTGCGGTGGTCGTGCGCGTCGATGCGCGCAGGCCCGGTGACCGGGATGTGGGCGACTACGCCGACGGCCAAGCGGTTCGCGAACCAGCCACCGATCGGCGACGAGACGCCCACATGGGCGAGCAGGCTGTCGGGTGGCAGGCTGGACGGCCAGCGGGTCTGGCCCGCGACGCGATCGATCGCGAAACTGGACCTCAACACGTCGATCCCCAGACCCGCGTGGACGCCAGAGCCGGCGGTCAGGTTGCCAGGATTGACGTAGGTGGCGAAATAGTCGCGAGCGACCGCCTCGCTTGTGCCGGCCAGCGCCATGCCCCGGGCGCCGAAACCGAACAACTCCAAGGAGCTGGCGCTCGCGCTGGCGGCGACGGAGGCCGCGCACATCGACGCCACAGCAACCAGAAGGCGACGAAAGCGACGAAAGCGACGAAGGCGACGGCTCGCGAGTAGTCCTCGCGTCGCCGAGCGCTGTGGCCATGGAGGGACGCTGCGATGGAGAGACACTGTGATTGGAGTGGCGCGGTTCACGCCGCCAGTGTGGGGCGGCGACGGCACGCTGACAAGCGGGTGGCCGGTCCTCGGGCCCCGACGGCTAGGCCTCGTCGAGCGGCACGCCGGGGTCCAGCCCGCCGCCAAGCCGCTCCATGCGGATCGTCTCCTTGAGGACCAACTGGCCGTGCAGCGGCAACCGGACTTCGACCACGAGGCCACCACCGGGGCGGGGCACGGCCCGCGCCCGGCCCCGATGCGCCTCGCTGATCTGCCGGACGAGATACATGCCAAGGCCAGTACCGCCAGTCTTTGCGTCGCGGCTCTTGTCGATGCGGAAGAATGGTTCGAAGACCTGTGCGCACTCGGCCATGGTCAGCCCGCCTCCGCGGTCCATGACTCGGATCGTCGCGCCGAGCTCGTCCTTGGTCGTCTCGACGCGAAGCTCGGGACCCCCATCCCAGCCGGCAGGGGGCGTCGCTGCGTGGCGGATGATGTTCTCGATGAGGGTCGAGAACACGCGATCGAGGGCGTTCTCGTCACCCAGGACGGCCGCGCCGGCCAGACCCAGCTGGAGGTGCACCTCGAAGCCCGCCTGCTGTAGCCGATGTCGATCGCGACGAACGACCCGCTCGATCAGCGGGTCAAGCTCAAGGCGCTTGCGTTCAATCACCACGCGCTTGGTCGATACGCGTTGCGCCTCAAGCAAGCGCGAGATGTGCTCCTCAAGCAAGGCGAGCTCATCGCCGATCTCACTGACCAGCGCTGCCGCGTCGCCGTCGGCGGCACGCATTTCGAGCCGAAGGAGCTCAAGCAAAACGCCGATCCGAGTCAGCGGCGAGCGCAGCTCGTGGGAGACTCCGGAGAGCAGGTCCCGCTGGGCCTCGAACATGCGCTTCAGGCGCATCGCCATCGCGTTCAACGCCCGAGCAAGGGTGCCCAGATCATCATCGGCTCCCTCGGGGACCAGCGCATCGAGGTCACCCATGCCCATCTCGCGCGCCGCGTCACGCATCTGGGCGACGCGGTCGGTGAGACGCTGGGCGCTGAGCGCGGCGAGGGTGTAGTTGGCGGCGAGGGCAGCTCCGCTGATGGCCGCCAAGGCGATGATCGTCCAGGCGACGGGCGTCCAGGCGCCGACCGCATAGAAGCGGACGAACAGCACCGCGGCGGCGGCGACCGCGACCAGGCCAACAAGGCTAATCATTAAGGATATCGGGTGTGTGCGCCGCTGCAAAAGACCGCTTCCCACGCTGTCTCCTGATGACCGGCGCGCCCGCGAGCGGGGTCGGCTGGCGGGCTACTCGGCCGCGGTGTCTTCGCCGGGGTCTTCAGCTTCGTTTGCCGAATCATCGCCGCCGGAGCCATCGCCACCACCGTCGGCGGCGAGCATGTAGCCGGTACCCCAAACTGTCTTGATTCTTTTGGGGTTGCGCGGGTTGTCCTCGACCTTGGCGCGCAGATTCTTGACGTGCACGTCGATCGAACGGTCGTAGGCGGCGTAGCCGACGCCGCGCAGCATGTCCATCAGCGCATCCCGGGAGAGGACCTGGCCGGGGTAGCGCATGAAACAGCGCAGCAGATCAAACTCGGTGGTCGTCAGATTGACCGACTCGCCGGCGATGTGGACCTCGCGGCGCGCCGGGTCCAGGAGGATATCGCCCACTCCGAGCGTCGACGGCCGGCTGCTCGCGGGCAACGCCTCGGTGCGTCGCATCACGGCCTTGATGCGGGCCACCAGCTCGCGCGGATTGAACGGCTTGGGCAGGTAGTCGTCCGCGCCGAGTTCGAGGCCAACGATGCGGTCCTCCTCGGCGCCCTTGGCAGTCAGCATGATCACCGGCACGCGGCTGACGTCGCGGATCTTGCGCAGAACCTCGAAGCCATCCATGCCGGGCAGCATGACGTCGAGGACGACGATATCCCAGACCTCCTCGGTCGCACGCGACGCGCCCTGCACACCGTCGGTAACCAGCTCGACTTGAAAGCTCTCGGGCTTGAGCAAGCGCTCAATGAGTTGACCAAGGCGGACGTCGTCGTCGATGAGAAGCAGCCGGGCCATGATCACTCTCCTGTCCGCGAGACACGCCCCGCCGAGCCGGCCGGGCTCACGCAGGCTCCCCAAGGATCCGACGCGCAGGGCCCCAATGGCCACCCCCTACCTACACACTTTCACGACTGCCGTCGAAGGCGGTTGCAGGCCGCTGCGCGCTCTTTGCGGTGCAGCGACGCTACGGCTCGGCCGGCGGATCGCCCGGGCCGACGCGAGGTCGCGAGGTCGGCAGCGCGGCCGGCCCATTCGGTCCGCCGCGCCAGCCAGTCGGATTGCGGGCAGCAGGGCGAGGCACGACCTCGATCGGCTGGGGTGCACGGAACGCGCGGGGGCCGCGCACGGCCAACACTTGGAACGCCATCTGGTGGCCATAGTCCCAAGTCGAGTAGGCGACTGAGGTCAGCTCCGACAAACGTTGCGCGTTGCGCCTGACGTCTTCGAGCCGGTCGAGGCTGGCGTGAATCGCGTAGAGCTCCTTCTCCTGGGACTCAAGCTCTTCGTCGGTCTGAGCCGGACGCGCCGCTGGGACGCCTTTGTACTTCTCTTTGATCGCCAGCCGCCGAATCGCGTGGCCGGCTGCCCACGCGCACAGGTAGCGGTCGAGCCCGTGCCGATCTTTCAGCCCCGCGATCAGCTTCTCGACGTCTTCAGTACCGCCGACCAGACCCAGGCCGATCGCCACGCGCTGACGCAGCAGATCATCCGCCGCGTCGATATGTGGCCACAAATAGGCAGCGGCAGTCGTCTTACCGATGCGCCCCAGCCCGGCGGCGGCGGCGAGCCGGACGCTGACGTCGCGGTCGCCCATCGCCGAACCGATAGCGGGAAGAATCCGGGGGTCATCGATAGTCGACAGCAGCTCAACTGCCTTGGCTCGCTGGGCGGTCGTGCCCGTGGCCAAATCGTCGATCAGCACTGGGATCGCGCTCTCGCTGATGCGCGCGATCTGCGTTGTGATCATCCCGGGGCGGCCAAGCGGCTCGGAGAATCGCTGCGAGAGCAGGCGAGGGACCTCGACGTAGTGGTGGTGGAGCACCGTCGAGGCCCAGATTATCAGCCCGATTGTGACAAGGACGACCGCGGCGAACGCCAACCGCTTCCAGGCGGTCGCATCAAAGCTGCGGTCACGAAGCGACGGCATGGACTTCTCCGCAGTGCGACGATCAACACCCGGCTACGACGGGCGTGCCCGGCGGCGCAAGGACGCGTTGATGCGGCCACGTGGCGACGCGGGAACGCGGGCAGCGCGGCCGGCCGCGGCAAGCTACGGCGCGACGCAGACCTGCTCGATCTTCAAGTTGTCGAGGAAGATGCCCTCGAACTGGTCGTTCTTCGCGCCGTCATTGCTGTTG
The DNA here is from genome assembly GCA_937915965.1 of uncultured Myxococcales bacterium. GTDB lineage: Bacteria > Myxococcota_A > UBA9042 > UBA9042 > UBA9042 > CALGHC01. The sequence goes on along the minus strand of CALGHC010000929.1, from coordinate 2,237 downwards.
AAGCGAATGGCCAGGGCGATGGTCTGGCCCTTGTACTTGGCGAGGTCGATCGTGACGCTGATCTTGTTCTTGTACTGCGGATCGGTCATGTCCGCGGTGTGCAACCAGACCTGCTCGCAGGGTGTCGTCACGTCGCTGAGGCACTTGCCGGTCTGGTCGGTGACGAGCACCTCGAAGACCTCGAGCTTCTTCTCGATGTCGACCCACGCGTCGAAGCTGAAGACCGCCCCTTGCTTCGGGTCGGCATTCAGGTCGAAGGGATTGGACTTCAGCGTGCCCTTCACGGCGTTGCTGCCGTTGGCGTAGTTCCACTCCAGTGGGTTGCCAAAGTAGACCTCCTTCTTGTTCGAAGACGTCGTGCTGAGGTGCTTCGAACCGACCGTCTGCCACTTCACCGTACCGGCGTTGTCTTGGATTGCGGTCCACTTGACCAGACCGCCCTCGAAGGTCTCGATGGGTAGCGCGATCGACGAGACGCAGCAGGTCGGCCCCGGCTTGGGGGCGCTCATGCACTGCAGGACTCCGGTCTGCGCGTCCTTGCCGCACCAGGCCTTGGTGCAATCCCCGCCGAGCTTGTCGACACAGATGCTGTCCTCAAGGCACTCGGGGATCTCGCACATCGAGTCGAGCTGAACGTTGTCGACGTACACTCCCTCAAAGTTGTTCTTCTGCGAGGTGCCCGCATCAAAGCGGAAGACCAGCTTGACGTTCTTGCCGACGAACCCGCCCAGATCGACGACCACGGGCTGCCACATGCCATTCGTCGTGCCAGCGATGGCATACGAGTCCCACAGCCAGGTGGTGGCCTTGCCGAGATCAGCGATCGAGGTGTCGATGACGCCGACACTCAGCAGGTCGATGACGAACTTGGTGCAGTGGGCGTTGGTCTGGCAGGGCAGCGGGCTCACCGTGCACAGGCCACAGTCGTCATCCGTGATGCATGCCAGCGCGGCCTGACCGTTGCACTTGCCTTCGGTGCAGGTGCCCGTAGCCGGCTTGCACACACCAGGCGCCTCGAAGTCGGTGGCTTCGTTCCACTCGGTCGACAAGTACAGGTCGAAGTTCAGCCCGGTCGCCTTGCCGTTGGCAGGCACGTCGAACGCGGCCGAGGTCACGTCGGAGGCAGGTACATCGCTACCTGCGTTGTAGGTCCCGTTCTTGCCGAAGTAGAGCGAATACGAACCCTTCTTCGACTTCAGCGGCGACGCGTTCCACAGGAAGTCCTTCGAATAGAACGCGCCGGAGCCGAACTTCGGCTGGCCCTTCAGCGCCGCGACGGTCCAGGCCTTGGGCAGCTGGCCCTCGGCCTCGAAGCCTTCCTTCACAGGCGTCTTGGGCGAGCAGCAGGTTGGCGAGGTCAGCTCGCTGCTGCAGCTGCCCTGCTGGCAGGAGTCCAGGGTGCAAGCGTCACTGTCATCGCAGTCGGCGTCGGCAACGCAGCACAAAGCGATCTTCTCGTAGACACAAGCACCCTGTTGGCAGCTGGCGGTGTCGCAGGGGCCGGGGGTGCAATCGAGCTTGGGATCAAAGCAGGCCATCTCGGTGCATGCGACCTCTGCCTTGACATCGTCGACGCAGATGCTGCCCGGCGCGTTGCCGGTGGCGTCGCCGGTGTTGAAGATGAAGCAGACCTGGATCTCCTTGCCCTGGAACTTGTCGAGGTTGACGCCGATGGGCTTCCACTTGCCTTCCGTGGTGCCGTAGACGTTGTCACTCGACCAGACTTCCTTGTACTGACCGGCCGACAGCACCTCGACCTTCAGCTCGTCGAGCTTGTCCGGGAGGCAGTCGCCGCCTGGCACACAGGGCGGGTTGACGTACGAGTCGGGCGCTTGGCCGCTCCACTCCGTCTGCATCCACAGCTTGAAGTTGAGCACGTCGTAGAGGGTGCCCTGCTCAAGCTTGAACTTCTTGGAGCAGACTCGCCCGAACGGTCCCGGCTTGACGGCCGGATCAGCGTAGGCCTTGAACGTCGTGTCCGAGAAGCACATCGAGCACTTGCCCTCGGATCCCGAGGTGCAGTTCGACTGCCATTTGACGACATTGGAGTTGCTGGCCTTGTGCTCCCAGGTCGCGATCGAGCCGCTCTCGAAGTTGTCCGACAGGATCGACTTGGGCTGGCAGCACTGGGCGTTCTCGCCGTCGGGGATGTTCTTGCAGGTTCCCTGTTCGGCGCCGGCTGCCTTGACGCAACTGTCGAGGGTGCAGTCGTTCTTGTCGTTGCAGTCGGACACGCT
>CALGHC010000928.1 GCA_937915965.1 uncultured Myxococcales bacterium | reverse complement strand
CGCGCCGCGGCTTCCGCGCGCGTGGCGCGGCAGAGCGAAATCAGCGGCGCGAAATGCGCCCTGGCCGTCACCGCCCGCAGCGATCGGACCCCCGATCGTCGCCGCCGCCGCGGTCGCAGGGTTCGTGGCGGTCGTTCGGTTCGCGACAACCGCGCCAGGCGACGGTGCCGCCGGAGGGGACCTGCGGTTGCATGCCCAAGCCGTACCGGCGAGAGCCAACGACAGGGCGAGTGAGATCACCTGCTGGCGCGTCCGCCCGCGCCTCGACAACTTACTGGACTCACACAGAAAGACGTGGCTCGTGGCGTGGATCACAGCGTGGCTCTCAGCGTGACTCTCGGCGTGACTCTCAGCGTGACTCTCGGCTTGGCTCTCAGCTTGGTAGCTGTCAGCGCGACTCTCAGCTTGGCTCTCTGTCTGGCTCGCAGGTCGACCAGGCGACCGAGAGCAGAGAGCGACAACGCTTGGGTGACTGGTCGGGTTCATGGTGGCGGCCTTCCGAGACGGGCGACAGACGAGCGACGGACCGACGACAGACGAGCGACGGACCGGCGACAGACGAAGAACCGTGCCCTACGAGATGGTGAGCACGGCGACCTGCCCACGCACTCCGCAGGCCGGTTGGAGGGACCAGCTTGCCCCCGGTACCTCTGCGACGCAACGCGGACACCGCTGGGGCGGGTCCGGTTGGAGATTGTAAATTACTGTGATCGCTTGCCATTATTGTCAGTACAAATCAACCCTTGCCAAAGTCGTTCGAACACGCGACAAATCAAGGCTACTCCGGGGGGACACAGTTTGGGCTAGCCCAGCAATGGTTGGGGGGTGGTCTATTCTGTTTCACGCGAGTTCTGCTCCACGCGACTTCTGCTTCACGCGAGTTCTGCTCGACGTGAGCGTACGGCCGGGCGCGTACGTCACGTCGCGCTCCATTCCGCCGTCGTGACGTGAACCGGGGCAACCGGCACCGCCGACCACTCAAACCCAGCCGCAACGTCGCAGAGTCCCTGAGCGTCGTCGAGCGATCCGGCCGCCTGCAACCCCAACGAGGCCACCAGCCAACGCCGCACCCTGCCCGCCGAGATCCCGGCGGCGGCAAGCTGCTGCACGTGCAGGGAACGATTTCGTTTGGCCAGACGGCGACCGTCTTCGCCCAGGACCAGCGGCAGATGAACCCAGCGGGGTTGGCTGAGCGGAGGCGCCGGCACGACGCCCGGCGGAGGGTGAAGGGCCAGCGCGTTGCGAATCACGATCTGCTGTGCGGTGCAGTCGAGCAGATCGTCGCCACGAACTACCTCGGTGATGCCGCTTGCGTCATCGTCGACGACGACCGCGAACATGTAGGCAAAGCTGCCGTCCTTGCGGCGCACGACGATATCACCGCTGTCGGTACCGAGGTCGACGGTGGTGGGGCCGTGGAAGGCGTCGTCGAAGTGAATCGGCTCGTCGTCGACGCGCAGGCGCAGGGCAACTCCGCCCGGGGACTGGCGCAGCGATGCCCACTCCTGGGCGGCGGCGACGCTGTCGAAACGGCCTCTGCAGGTTCCCGGGTAGGCGACGGCCTTGTCCTCGGCGTGAGGCGCGCGCCCGGCGAGCTCGATGTCGCGTCGCGTACACACGCAGGGGTAGACCCGTCCAGCGGCCAACAAGGGGGCGAGAAGGCGTTCGTACTCCGCTTGCCGCGCGCTCTGGACGATGAGGTCGGCGCGGTTGGCCAGGCTCTGGTCGAACGATTGGGCTGTCACACGCCCTGGCAACTCCGACGGTTCGTCCCAATCCAAGCCGATCCAGGTCAGGTCGCGCAGCACCGAAGCGATCTGGCCGGGTGGACCGGCGATGAGATCCTCGATGCGCAAGACGACGCGGCCGCCGGCTGCGCGAGCGGACAACCATGCGGCCAAGAGACTGCGGGCGTTGCCCAGATGCAGGACCCCGGTTGGACTGGGCGCGAGCCTCCCAACGACCCCAATCCGGCCGGGCGCCGACGCGAGAACTGGTTTGTTATCCGCCTCTTTCACATCTTGTTCCTGCCCAAATGGCGACGGCATGTGCTAGCGTGACGCTGCCCCCGGGGGATGTCGATGCGCGGCGGCCGCGCTGACCGAATCGCGCCCCGTGTGAGGACTTCTCCAGCTCGATGCTGCGTGGTGCCGAAGAGCGGCCACGCTCCATCAACTGTCGCGCGCCACGCAGGCGCGCTGTTGAGGTGATGCATGGTCCGACGTCGTCCGCCACCGAAAAGGAGGACCCGGTCTCGCCGTCACCGCCGCGTCGTCCGCGGCAGCACCGAGCAGACACCGGCTCGCTTTGACTTGCAACCGAAGCCGCTGCTGGCCCTCAGCGAGCAGCTCGACCGCCTCGCCAAGATCCTCGGCCGAGCGACGGGCCGCGCCGCGCGCGAGGTAGGCGCCAGTCCGGGCCAGCTCCATGTGGTCGCTGCGCTGGCACGCCACCCCGCGGGGCTGACGCCAAAGACCCTCGCCGCGACCTTGGCGATTCGTCCGGGCTCCCTGACTGGCGTCGTCGATACGTTGGCGTCCCGAGGGGTGGTCTTCCGCGTGCCCGTTCCCGGCGACGCACGTCAGCACCGCGTGATGCTTTCACAGGCAGCCGAGCCGCTGATCGTCGCGCTCGAGCAGGCTGAGGCCGAGGTCCGAGCCGCGCTGGCGCAGCTCGACGACGACGCGGTCGCCCGCTTCGGCGCGATCATCGAGGAAACCGAGAGGGCCGTCCGCGACGCGTCCGACCTGCCCACCGTATCGCACGAGCTGCCCGCAGTATCGAACGAGACAGTGGCGGCCGTCGGTGACGTCGACGCCGGCGCCGTTGCGACGCGATCGTTGTCGGTCGAGCCACCCGTGGCGGCCAACGCTCTCTCTGCAGCGATGCCTCCGCCGGTCTACGTGGCCGAGGCGCCTGCTTTGGTGGCCGCAAACAACAGCCAGACCGGGCCACGCGGTCGGTCGGTCTCGGTCCAATCGTCCGTGCTCAGCGCAGCTGACCGGGGCCGCAGGGACCGCTAGGAGCGAACGCGCCGCCGATAGGACCAACCCCGCTCATGGCCAAATTGTCCGTCACCGAAGCGCTGCGCAGGCGACGAGCTTGGAAGTCCTTCAGGCCCGGGCCGGCCATGGACGACGCGACTCTCGCCGATCTGGTCGCGACCGCGCTGCTCACGCCAACCTCCTACAACCTCCAGCACTACCGGCTCATCGCGGTGCGTGATTCGGCACGTCGCGAAGCCTTGTGCGAGGCCGCCCACAACCAGCGCAGCATCGCCGACGCCGCCTGCGTCCTGGTCGTCGCCGCCGACCCGCTCGCCTGGATGGGCGCCGAGACGCGCTGGCAGCACCTCTCCGAAGATCACCGGGGGCGCATCGCCCGCTCGGTCGCGGGCACCTACGCGGACGACGAGCGCCTCAGCCGCGACGAAGCGATCCGCAGCGGCTCGATGCTGGCGATGTCGCTGATGCTGGTCGCCGAAGAGCGCGGCTGGCAAAGCTGCCCCTACATCGGATTCTCAGCGGATGCTGTCGCAGCCCTCGTCGACCTGCCCGAGGATTGGATGGTTGTCCTGCTGGTCGCGCTGGGACACAGCGAGGAGGGCGGACGGCCCCGGCCACCCCGCCTCGATGTCACGACCGTCCTGTGCGATGAGAGCTGGCGCGGGCCGATCGACCCCGCGCGGCTTGGCGACGGCGGGGTAGACCCTTAGAGTCGCCGCAGAGGTGACCATGCGTCTGGATCGATTCGTCAGCCAGAGCCTCTCGATCTCCCGCAGCGTCGTCGCCCAACGTATCCGCCGCGGCGAGGTCACGGTGAACGGCGAGATCGTTCGCGATGGAGGCGTCACGGTCGTCCTCGGCGGCGATGTGGTCTGCCTCGCACACGTGCAGCTGCGCACGCCAGGCCATCGCCACCTGATGATGCACAAGCCGGTTGGCGTCGTCAGCGAGACCAAGCACCCCATCCATCGCACGGTCCTCGAGCTCCTGCCGCAGTCAAGTCGCCACCGCGATCTGGTGCCGCTCGGCCGCCTCGACCTCGATACCACAGGCCTGCTGCTGCTTTCGACGGACGGTTCCCTGGGCCAGCTCCTGTTGCACCCGCGCCGCCACGTCGAGAAGGCATACCTGGCGACCATCGCCGGTACACTCAGCGACGACGCCGAGACCCGCTTCGAGGCCGGTCTGACGCTTGGCGATGACCTGCCCTGCCAGCCCGCGCGACTCGAGCGACTTGGCGACGGATGTGTGCGCGTCACGCTGCACGAGGGGCGTTTTCACCAGGTCAAGCGGATGCTGGCGCTGGTTGGCGTGCGGGTCACCGCCCTGCACCGCGAGCGCATCGGTAGGTTGTGGCTCGACGAGGGCCTCGCGCCTGGGGATGTTCGGGAGCTGACGAGCGCCGACTTGGACGCGCTACACGCCTCGGTCGGCGACGCGCTGGCCCGGCGGACAGCGACACGGTAGCGGTGGGGTCGTGGGACCCAAAACCGCCGACGCCCGACCCTCGAAAACTGCCGTGGGTCGGGCGCCGGACTGTGGTCGTCACCCCGGGGCTGGGGAAGAGAGGAGAGAGGGGCGACGACTACGTTCCGTTCGGGTATTTCGGGACAGGAACATCTACCAAGAATGCTTCTTCTGCTCCGCTTTCCAGACGGTGCCCATGTATGATGGGGCCGCGGAGGAATAAGTCAACCGATATTCTCATGCGAAACATGTGCGCCTTGAAAACACACATCTCGAACCTTGAAGCCCGGCCGCCCCAACGCCAGCGCGCGGGTACAGCGGGGTCCGCGGACCTCAGCAGATTTCGGGCCCGCCACTTTCGTGCGGTAGACTTTTGGAGATCGCCCGACCACTGTACAGACGCCGTCCGAGCGGGTGCCGGATCGCGTTGCTGCGCCGCGCCACAGTCATCTGTGGGGGTCGGAGCGGGACCTGACGACCAAAGGCGCCTGAGGGCAGGATACTGATGGAGAAAGGAAGAGGCCGAGGGGACCGACCGGACGACGCGACGCTGGCTGCCTGGGAGCGAGCCGACGGCGGCCGGCAACAGGACGGAGACCCGCCGGAGCCGCCAGCCGACCGATGGGACGGGCCGCCACCGGTCGAGCTTTGGGACGAGGCGGCGCCCGTCGACCTGTGGGAGGCGGCCGCGCCCCCAGCGCGTGCCACTGCGACGGCCACCGAACGACCTGCTGCCCAGCGTGCCTTGACGCAGCAAGGTCCATTGACGCGGCATGCGGGAGAGCGGGAAACGGGTAGCGAAGACATCGACGAGGTCCTCGTGACGCGCTTTGCGCTGAAGGCCTTCCGGCCCTATCAGCGGACGGTCTGCGAAGCGGTCATCGGCGGTGCGGACTCGCTGCTCGTCATGCCCACTGGCGGCGGCAAGTCGCTGTGCTACCAGCTGCCGGGGCTGATCCGCGGCGGCACCGCGCTGGTGATCAGCCCGCTGATCGCGCTGATGGAGGACCAGGTTGCGAGTCTCCAGGCGTTGGGGCTGGCCGCCGACCGTATCCACTCCGGACGCAGCCGCGAGGAGTCCAGCGAAGCGCTGCGTGGCTATCTCGATGGACGGCTGGACTACCTGATGATCGCGCCGGAGCGATTGCGGGTCCCGGGCTTCATCGAGCGACTCGCCACGCGACCGCCAAGCCTGATTGCGGTCGATGAGGCGCACTGCATTTCGCAATGGGGCCACGACTTCCGGCCCGACTATCGGCTGCTCGGCGAGCGCCTGCCGGCGCTTCGGGCAGCCGCAGCGGAGCCAATGCCTATCGTCGCGATGACGGCGACGGCGACCCTGCGTGTCCAGTCAGACATCCTCGACCAGCTGGGCATCCCCGGGGCGAGTCGTTTCATCCATGGATTTCGGCGCGAGAACCTCGCGCTCGAGCTGGTCGAATGCAACCCCGGCAGCCGCGCGGACCGAGTCGCCGACGTGTTGCGCGACGCGGACGCCCGGCCGGCCCTGGTCTACGTGCTCAGCCGCAAGGGGGTCAATGAGCTCGTAGAGCGACTGGGCGACGAACCCGATATCCGCTGTGGGGGTTACCACGCGGGCATGAGCGCGGACCGCCGCGGCAAGGTCCAGGACGCCTTCCAGGCCGGCGAAATCGACGTCGTTGTCGCCACCGTCGCCTTTGGCATGGGAATCGACAAGGCCGACATCCGCACCGTCATCCATGCCGGCCTCCCCGGCACCATCGAAGGCTACTACCAGGAGATCGGCCGTGCGGGTCGCGACGCCCTGCCCGCGCGTGCGGTCGGGCTGTATTCTTGGGCCGACCGGCGGCTGCACGACTTCCTGCTCGAACGCAGCTATCCCAACGTCAGCGAGCTGGATCGGGTGTTGCGCGCCGTGCACCAACCATCCCCGCGCGACGAGCTGCTCGCGCGCGTTGGTGGCGACGAGGAGGTCGCACAGGCGGCACTGGACAAGCTGTGGGTGCACGGGGCTGTGCAGATCGATCTGGAGGACCGGGTCAGCCGGGCCGCGTCAGATCGATCGGCCTGGCGCGAGCGCTACCAAAAGCAGCGGCTGCACCGCGAATCGCAGCTCGACGACGTCTTCGGATTCGCCCGCGACGGGGCGTGCCGGATGCAGGCGCTGGTCGCCTACTTCGGAGACCGCGCCGACAGCCGGCGGCCATGCGGACATTGCGACCACTGCGACCCACAGGGCTGTGCTGTCCGGCGCTTCCGCCGCCCCAACTCGGACGAGCGCTTGTGGTTGCAGCAGATCGTCGCGGCTCTGAAATCCAATCGGTCGATGGGCGCGGCCAAGCTGCACCGCGAGGTCTTCGAAAGGCGCGGCGTCGATCGGCGCACCAGCGAGACGTTGCTCGGCGCCCTCGAGCGAGCAGGGATCGTCGCGAGCAGAACCGACCAGTTCACGACCCCAGAGGGCAAGACGATCAGCTACCGGCGGGTCGAATTGACCGACAGCCACGCGGTTCGCGACACCTCGTGGTTGGAGACCGTACAGCTGGACGAAGGCCTGCCGGAGGCGGCCGGAGCAAAGAAGAAGAAGAAGCGCGCCACGAGCAGCAGCGGTCGCAAACCGACACGCGAGAGCCGCGCGGACCTCGCCGAGCGTGCTGACGCCGGCCTGGTCGATGAACTGAAAGCATGGCGACTGGCCAAGGCCCGCGCCGAGAAGGTGCCAGCGTACGTGGTGCTCGACGACCGGACGCTGTACGCGCTTGCAGCCGCGTTGCCGCGGGACCGAGACAGCTTGCTGGCCGTGCCCGGGATGGGCCCGCGCAGGGTCGAGAAGTACGGCGACGATCTGCTCGCCGAGCTGCACCGCTAGAGAGCGGCTCGACGGTCGACATCGACCTGCTTGCTGCGGAGTGGTTGCGTGGCGGGCGACCGGTCACCGGGCGAGAGAGGAGACGAGCGGAGATGACGGGGAGCGCTGGCTTGGAGATCGAGCGAGATGTTCCGCTTGCCGGGCTGACCAGCCTGGGTGTGGGCGGTGCGGCCGAGAGGCTGGTGCGGCCGGTGGGCGAGACCCGCCTGATCGAGGCCATCGCTCTGGCGCGCGCCCAAGGTTGGCCCCTGTGGGTGCTGGGTGGCGGCAGCAACGTGGTGGTGGCTGACAGCGGCCTGCCGGGTCTGGTCATCGTGCCGGCGGGGCGGCGGCGGCGGGCGGCGCTGGTCGATGACCGTCACATGAGGGTCGACGTAGAAGCCGGCCACGACTGGGACGAACTCGTCGAGTGGACCGTCGCTGGCCAACTAGCCGGATTGGAGTGCCTTTCCGGCATCCCTGGGCGGGTCGGCGCAGCGCCGATCCAGAATATCGGCGCCTACGGTCAAGAGCTCGCCGACACTTGCATCGAGGTCCGGGTCATCGACTCCGCGACCGGCATCGCGGCGTCATGGGACCTCTCGCGTCTGCGCTTCGGCTACCGCGAGAGCGCCTTGAAGCGCGCCAGCATCGGCTCGTTCGTGGTCACCGAGATCAGCTTGCTCCTGAGGCGCCACGGCCGCGCGACCGTGCGCTACGGCGAGCTCGCCGATCGCCTGCGAGTCGATGGCTACGGCGACCCGGCGCCGTTGGCCGCCGCGCGCGCGGCGGTCCTGGCGATCCGCAAGACCAAGGCGATGGTCATCGATCGGCGCGACACGGACAGCCGCAGCGCAGGCTCCTTCTTCGTCAACCCGACGGTCGCCGACGCGGTCGCCGACCAGGTCGCCGAGCGCCTCGGCGGCGGCGTCACCCGGACCGACGGTGCTGGTACGACGACCGACGGCGCCGCCAAGCGGGCCGACGGGGCCGGCACGACGGGGATGCCGCGATACCCACGCGGCGATGGACAGGTCAAACTCTCGGCCGCCTGGTTGATCGAGCGCTGTGGCATGACCAAGGGCTACGGCGAGGGCCCGGTGGGGCTCTCTGGCAAGCACGCCCTCGCGCTGATCAACCGTGGCGGTGCAAAGGCGAGCGACGTGCTCGCCTTTGCCCGACACGTCCGCGATCGGGTGGCTTCCGGCAGCGATGTGGTGCTTGAGCCGGAGCCCCGTTGGCTCGGATTCGGCGCAGAGTTCAGCTTCTGAGGTCGGCGCGGAATCGCCACGGCAGCCCCGCGTCGGCGCCGGCGTAGGCGATGCCAACGCGGGGCAGGCGAGCGACGCGCGCGTCTTGGACAGGAGAGCCGGCCTCGACCCACACGCCGCTGGCTGTCTCGAGCGGCAGGTCGCCGTGGGCGCCACAAAGGCCGAGCGCCTGACAGACCTTGGCCGGTCCGTCACACCAACGCATCGGATCGTCAGCCACCGATCGCGGTATGCGCCGACCCGGGCGGTCAAATCCGCGCCGCAGGCGGACCAGTTCAAGCGCGCTAGCGTCGCCAAGCGGCAAGCCGCAGCGGACGAGCGCCGCCTGGGCAGAGCCGCGCTGACCCGTCACCACGTTGAACTGCCAGTGCATGCCATAGACGAAGTAGACATACGTGCGCCCACCCAACTCGAACATCGGCCGGGTGCGCGGTGTCCGCCGTCCGCCGAAGGCGTGGCAGCCGCGCTCGTCCTGGTGGTAGGCCTCGGTCTCGAAGATGCGCAGCCGAAGGGTCGTCCCGTCGACGCGCGCGACGAGCACCCGGCCAAGCAGGTCGCGCGCGACGTCGACGACCTCGCGTTGGTGAAACGCAAGCGGCAAGGCGCCCGGGCCAGAGGCGGCGATCGGCATGTCAGCCATCGGTCTGGCTGTGTGGCTGCGGCGCAGCCGCCGCGATGGCGTCGAGCGCGGCCGGCCCGGCCTCGTTGAGCAACTTCATCGACAGCGGCGGCAGGCTGGCGAGCAGCGCCTCAAGGCGACGCCGCGCCTGGCCGTCGGCGCGCTGGTGGCGACGCGCCAGGATCAGCTCGTTCTTCAGGGAGTGCTCCCAACCAACCAACTCCGTCACCGTGACCTGGTAGCCGTGCATCTCAAGGACATGGGCGCGGATGACGTTGGTGAGGTGAGCGCCAAACTCGCGCCGGTGCATCCCGTGGCGCCAAAGCGGGCCGAGGACGTGACGGCCCGCCGAGCCCTGGAGGAGGCCGTAGACCTCCGTCTGGCAGCAAGGCACGACCGCGACAAAGGGCGCGCGGGTACGCAGAGCGAGCAACAGGGCGTCGTCTGTGGCGGTGTCGCATGCGTGAAGCGCCACTACGGCGTCGACACGCGCCGGCAGCTCGGCCCCGACTGGGTCAACGGCGCCGTGAACAAAGGAGAGCCGCTCGTATCCCAGGGCTGCGGCACGCTCGCGCGCCTGTTCGACGAGCTCGCCGCGCAGCTCGATGCCGACGACCTGGCCAGCGCCGTGGCTGCCAAAGAAGAGCTCGTAGAGGACGAAACCGAGATAGGCATTGCCGGCGCCGGCGTCGACCAGCAGGGGCTCGCCGCCGTCGGCAAAAAGGGCCTCAAGGCCTGGGCGAAGCAGATTGGCAAAGTGGTTGATCTGCTTGAGTTTGCGCCGCGAATCAGCGTTCAAGCGACCGTCCGGGGTGAGCAGCCGCAGCATCTGCAGCAGCGCCAACGACTGATCGGGCAGAAGTTCCCGGTGCAGGTGTTTGGCGGGCACGTGTTGGCGAGACTTGCTCATCGGCGGCTGCTCCGGTCGGGTTCGGGCCGAGCTTCAGTCGACGGCGACGAGCTCGGTCATGCCGCACAGGCCGTGCCTTGCCGCGCTGGCGCGGTCGACCGCAAAGTGGACGGCGCGCAGGGCCCCACGGGCGAAGACGCTGCGGTCGAGGGCCTCGTGGCCCAACTGCAGGCCCTCGCCCGGCCAGCCGAAGTGGACGCTGTGTCGACCGACGATGCCGGCAAGGCGGATCGCGTGAACACCGATCTCGCCCTGCGGACGGGCGCCAACGAGGCCGTCGCGACCGCTGCGTAGGACCTCATCGAGTCGCTGCCCACGGGCGCCGGCGACGGCCGCGGCGAGCGTCAGCGCCGTCCCTGAGGGGGCGTCGACCTTGTCGCTGTGGTGGGTCTCGATAATCTCGACGTCGGTCGCCGTGCCGAGCAGCCGGCTGGCGCGGGCCGAGAGATCGGCGAGGAGGGCGACACCGATCGAAAAGTTGGTCGCTTGGAAGACGACCGCGGTCTCGGCCGCGGCGGCGACGAGCTCCTGGTCGTGGGCGGTCAGGCCAGTGGTGCCAAGCACCCACGTGACGCCGGTTCGGCCAACCCAGGCGGCGTGGCCCGTGATGGCGTCGCGGTGCGAGAGGTCGACGAGAACATCGACGCTATGTGGATCGACGGCGTCAATCAGCAGGCCGTCCATCTCTGCGGTCGCGACGACCTGGACGACGACCTCGAAATCGGGGTCGCCGGCGGCCAAGGCGATGATGGCCGCGCCCATGCGTCCATCGGGGCCGACAACAGCGAGGCGGATCGGCCGGGCTGCGGTGGTCAAAACAACAGGCGTGGGCGGCATAGTCGACTCCTCTCGGGCGCTCAAGCAAACAGCGCGGCGGCGGCCGGCGCCGCGTCAGCGGGTTCGAAGAGCACGGTGGCTTCGTTCTTGTCGTTGAAGAAGTGACGCGCCCTCGCAGCGTAGCCGTGCTCTCGACCGAGGCGCAGCGCCGTAGCGATCGCCTCGTGATCGGGATCGCCACGAAACTTGAGCTGGACCACAAGGCGGCGGGCGTGGTGGCCGGCAGTCCACCGTTCGATCAACTCAAGAGACCGCTCGGGGTAGGCGATGACGTCGCAGACCATCCAATCTACTGGCGAGGGCGGCAGGTAGACGAACGCGTCGCCACGAACGAAACAGACCCCCGGATCGCGGCGAAAACGCGGCGCGAGCGGACTTCGATCGACCGCCGTGACCCGGGCGCCCAGGGCGCGCAGTACGTGTGTCCAGCCGCCAGGGCTGGCGCCGAGATCGACGGTGTCCTGCCACGGTGAGGGGGCGACGCCCATGCACGCGAAAGCCTCGCGCAGCTTGCGGAACGCGCTGTTGGGTGATTCCGGCTCATCGGCCACCGGCGCCAGGCCGGCGGGATCGACGGCAGGCCAACGACCCGACGGGGTCGGACGGGCGACGGGCGAGCAAGACAGCCACAGGTCCTCGGGTCCGACCAGGATCACCTGGACGAGGTGGGTGAGCTCGCGGCTGCCCACCGCGCGGCGCCGCAGCGCGCGCCTTCGTGTGCGCCCCAGCAGGCCAACGAGCTGTTCGACGACCAGATCGAGTCGATTCGCCATCGGCGGTTCGGGCTGGCCCTTGAGCTGGCCGGCGACGATGGCGTGCAGGTCCCAGGTGGGGCCGTCGTCCGTTTGGGCGCCGATGGCGTCGAGCCATTGTGCGATCGGCTCAGCCATGGCCGCGGCGAGGCCCTTGATCGATGCCGCGCGGAGCCGTTCCGCGTCCGGCAGGATCTGCATGGCCCAGGTCGGGTCAAAGGCGCAGAGGCTCTCGGTGGTGACCTCGGTCGGCAGATCGCCATCCACGCGCACGAGACCCGGGCACAAGGGCGCTGCTACGCGTGTGCCCGGTCGCAAGATCGCCACCTCGCGGGCGAGCTGCGCTTCGTGGTCATGGCGGCAGGTGAGCAACCAGGGACGCGACACGATCGACCTCGCAGCGCTCGGGGTCACGCCGCGCCGCGACCAGCGGGCACGACAACGCGCGCCATTGTCTGCTCGAGGCGGTCGAGGCAGGTTGCCAGCGTCGCTCGGCTGACAGCGCCTACGCTGAGGCGATACCAGTCGGTGGCGTGGCTGGCCCCAAACGCGTCGAAGGGCACGACGGCCATACCGACTTCGTCCAAGAGAAGGCGGCGCACATCGTCGGGAGTCTCGATCGTGCGCCCGTCCAGCGTGCAGCCGCGCAGGGCGAACTCGACGCTGAGATAGATGGCGCCCTCTGGCTCAAGAGCGCGGATCGGCAGACGGTCGCCGGCAATAGCGATGAGCCGTCGATGCAACAGCGCGAGGCGGTCGTGCGCCTCGGTGCGGATCCACGCCATGTAGCCATCGACCGCGGCATCATCGCTGATCAGCGCAGCGGCGGCGATCTGCATCGGCTTGGGCGCCCAGGCGCCAACGTGGCCGGAGATGCGGTTCAACGCCGCGATGACCTGCTTGGGGCCGGTGGCCCAGCCCACCCGCAGGCCCGTCGCGGCGAAGGCCTTCGAGATGCCATCGACGCTGATCGCGTAATCCGCCATACGCGGCTCGATCGCGACCGGATGGATGTGCTTGACGTCGCCAAAAGTCAGCAGCCAGTAGATCTGGTCGTGCAGCAAGAAGAGCGGTCGCTGCCCCACAACCTTGCGCCGGTCGTTCTCGTCGACGATGGCGGTGCACAGCTCGGCGTAGTCGTCCCGCCGAATACAGGTTCCGGTCGGATTCGACGGGCTGTTGAGGACCAGCAGGCGGGCGTCGTGCAGATGCGGCGCGATCAGATCCATCGTCGGGAAGAAGCCACTCTCGGGACCCGCCGCCAACTGCACGGCTTCGGCGCCGAGCATCTGGGCGTAGTGGCTGTTGTTCCAACTCGGCGCGCCGTAGACGACCTTGTCGCCGCGGTCGACCAGGGCTCGGTACGTCGCGTAGAGCAGTGGCCGCGCGCCGCTGGCGACGATCACGTCGATCGGGTCGACCTCGACGCCAAGGCGAGTGTGATGGAAGCGGGCGATTGCGGCGCGAAGCTCGGGCATCCCGTTCGACGGGGGATAGTTGGTCTGGCCGGCGCGAATCGCGTCGACGAGCGCATCGCGCAACCGCTCAGGGACCGGGTACTCGTTGGGGTTGAAGTCGCCGATGGTCAGGTTGCAGACCTCGCGGCCGCTGGCCACAAGCTCGCGCACCTGCGCGGCGATCGCCAAGATCGACGAACCGCGGAGGCTCGATGCCATCGTTGACAGTCCGGATCCCAGCCAGTCGGCGCTCATCGCATCTCCTATCGTTCTGCGGGCAAGGCCAGCCCGGACTGACCGGGGCCCTTGGGCAAGACAAATGCCGCCGGTCCGACCGCTTGCGATGCGGCGGACCGACGACCCACGGACCTAGTAGCGATAGTGGTCGGGCTTGAAGGGGCCATCGACCGGGATGCCGAGGTAGGCAGCCTGGGCGGCCGTCAGCTTCGTCAGCTTGACGCCGAGCTTCTCGAGGTGCAGCCGAGCCACCTCTTCGTCGAGGTGCTTGGGCAACACATGCACGCCGAGCTCATAGTCCTCGGTCCACAGGGCGATCTGCGCCAGGGTCTGGTTGGTAAAGCTGTTCGACATCACAAAGCTGGGGTGACCTGTGGCGCAGCCGAGGTTCACCAGCCGACCGCGGGCGAGCAGAATCAGCCGGTTGCCGTTGGGCAGGTGGAAGATGTCGACCTGGGGCTTGAGGTTCTCCTCGCGCACGTCGGGCTGGGCGTCCAACCAGGCGACGTCGATCTCCGTGTCGAAATGGCCGATGTTGCAGAGGATTGCCGCGTCCTTCATGACCGACATGTGGGCGCCAGTGATGATGTCGCTGCAGCCCGTGGTCGTGACGAAGATATCGGCGTTGGGTGCCGCCAACTCCATCGTCGTGACCTCGTAGCCCTCCATCGCCGCCTGCAGGGCGCAGATCGGGTCGATCTCGGTGATCAGCACGCGCGCGCCAAAGCCGCGCATCGACTGCGCGCAGCCCTTGCCGACGTCACCGTAGCCAGCGACGACGACGACCTTGCCAGCCACCATGATGTCGGTCGCGCGCTTGATGCCATCGGCGAGCGACTCGCGGCAGCCGTAGAGGTTGTCGAACTTGCTCTTGGTGACCGAGTCGTTGACGTTGATCGCCGGCACCTTCAGCCGGCCCTGCTCGAAAGCCTGATACAGACGATGCACGCCGGTGGTCGTCTCTTCGCTCAGGCCGCGGATGTCGGCGAGCAGGTCGGGGCGCTTGTCGTGCACGTACCAGGTCAGATCACCGCCATCGTCGAGGATCAAGTTCGGGCCAGCGCCGCCCTCGAAAGCCTCGATCTGCTGGGCGATGCACCAGTCGTACTCGGCCTCGGTCTCGCCCTTCCAGGCGAAGACCGGCACGCCAGTGACGGCGATGGCAGCGGCGGCGTGGTCCTGGGTCGAGTAGATGTTGCAGCTCGTCCAGGTGACCGCGGCGCCCAGCTCGGTGAGCGTCTCGATCAGCACGGCGGTCTGGACGGTCATGTGCAAGCAGCCGGCGATGCGGGCGCCGGTAAGCGGCCGGGTCTTGCCGTACTTTGCGCGCAGCGACATGAGGCCCGGCATCTCCTTCTCGGCGAGGATGATCTCTTTGCGGCCCCACTCGGCGAGAGAGAGGTCGGCCACCTTGTAGGGCAGGCGTCCGGACGCGGCAGGGGTGCTGGAAGCGGCGAGTGTCATTTCATTCTCCACAGGTCGAACGTGCCATCGCACGAGTGTTCCACCTCGGTGAGGCGCATTGCGGGGGGCGTTGGTTTGCCGAGGGCGCGGGCTGGGAGCGCCGGCGGACGCGGGCGAAGAGTATGCGTGATTCCGCTCGGGATGTCGACGCTTGCCCGGCTCTTGGTGGACATTTGAGACTTGTCGGGACAGGACGATCCCCCTACGCTAGCCGCCGCTTGAGTGCTTTGCTGAACCCATTTGCCCCCGATTCGACCGGAGAACAGCCCATGTCATTCAATACACGCAACCGATCGTGCGCAGCCTTGCTCGTGACCGTCCTCGCGGCCACCGTGATCGCCCTGCCCGCCTGTGGCAGCGACGATGGCACCAAGGGCGGCGACGCAGGCGGCGACTCGACAACGCCTGTCTTGCTTGAGGATGGCGAGTGGGTGCTCGGCGCCAGCCTCGCGGGGATCGGCCTGGTGCTGCCCTTTGCCGTGCACATCGACTCGACCCTGGCCGCAGACGGCAGCGGCACGATCGACCTGTTCGAGCTGGCCTGCATCGGCAAGGACGCCGACGGCCAACCGTTCCAGAGCGACGTGCTCGCATCGGCGACGGCGATCGCGGTCGCAGCGGACGGCACCTTCAAGGCGACCCTGCCCGCGTTTACCATCGCCGCGGAGTGCTCGACGATCTCCAACCCGGTGGCGGTCACCGACTGGCTGATCGAAGGTACCGTGACGGCGCCCGACTCGATCTGCGGGACGATCGACACGACCGCGCCGCTGCTGTCGATGGACTTCGCCGGCACTACGTTCAAGGCCGTCCCAGAGGACGACCTCGCCGACCCGATGGAGACGGCATGCGAAGGCGGAACGAAGGTCTACACACCAATCGAGAGTTGCCCGGTGCTGATTCCGGGCGGTAACAAGCTGGTCAGCGCTGAGCTCGACCGGACCTTTGACGTCTATCTACCCTCGGGCGCCACGCCGACCGCGGGTTGGCCGGTGGTCTTCCTCTTCCACGGCCTGGGCAACAGCGCCGAACAGATCGTCGACGTCACCGGAATGGACACGCTCGTGAGCGAAGGCGGCTTCATCCTCATCGCCCCCGAGGGCGCCAACAACCCCGACGGCACCCAGGTCAACCCGGGCGAATGGACCGCACAGGCGCCGGCCTTCGGCCTCGACAACCGCGATCTGGTCTTCTTCGACGACATGGTCGGCTGTGCCGCCAAGCAGTGGAATATCGACGGCAACCGCGTCTACGCCGCCGGCATGTCGGCCGGCGGCTTGTTCACGACCTTCCTCGGCGTGCACCGCGCCGAAGTGCTCGCCGCGACCGCGCCCTTCTCGGGCGGTTACTTCCACGCGTGGCCCGACGACGCCGTCCAGCATCCCTGGATGGTCAGCTGGGGCGGACCGGACGACAAATGGGGAGGCGACGAAGGCGGCGCCGCCGGCGTCAACTTCGACACGCTGGCCGCGCAACTGCTCGGCTTCCTGGGCGACGACGGCATGTTCACCGTGAGCTGCAACCACGGCCAGAAGCATGTCTGGCCGAAAGAGCTCACGAAGCCGGCCTGGGATTTCCTCAGCGCGTTCAAACGCGGCGAAAACGCCGACCCATGGGGCGGCAAGCTGCCCGATAGCTTCCCGAGCTACTGCAAGATCGCGGACTAGCGACGTCTTAGCTCAGCCCAGCAGCAGCTCAGCTCAGCCGCAGCTCAGCTCAGCCGCAGCTCGGCTCAGCCGCAGCTCAGCTCAGCCGCAGCTCAGCTCACTCAGCTCACTCAGCTCACTCAGCTCACTCAGCTCACTCAGCTCACTCAGCTCAATAGTCTGGCGACGCCTCGTGCGCTGGCTGCCAGTCGCCCAGCAGCAGCTGCTTGCGGATCTCAGCCGCGCGCTGCGGCTTCTCGTAGATCGCCATGTAGCGCAGCATCCAGCCGATCACCATGCGCACGTAGTTGCGACATTCGTGCGGTCCCAGATCGTCGATCATCTCGTCGAAGTCGAGCTTGCGCGGCTTGTCGACGGTACCGCCTGCGTAGCGGGCGGCGTTGCTGATGTCGACGTGGTACGTCAGCAGCATCGGCCCACCATTGTAGCTCGCGATCGCGAACGGGAACTGCTGGTGGAACTTGGCGAAGAGCGCGCCGAGGTACCAGGTGCCCCAGCGGATGTTGTACGAAGGCTCCATGAGCATCCAAAGCTGGTAGTCGTCCTTGAGCGTGGTGGCGATGCGCCGGGCAGTGCGATCGAGCAGCTCGAGCAGACCGTAGGCAGGCGCACCAGAGATCATCCACGGTTTGTAGCGCGACTCCTGCAGCATGTGAGCGTAGACCATCCACTCCGGCACACCGAAGCGACGGGCCGCGTGGACAACGTGCGTCGAGTAGGCGCGCGGGTAGATGGCCCGCCAGGCGTGCACGGTCTTGCGCGTGGGTGCTTTGGCCAGGAACCGACGATAGCGGCGGTTGTCGGCCGACCGCTGGTGACCGAAGCGCTCGACGACGTCGGACAGATCGCGCCGGAGTCGCTCGAAGCGCGTCTTGCCGAGCTTGCGTCGAAGTGCGCTCTCGACCTCGTCGAAGACCTCCCGAGCGGTGTCGTATTCGCCGAGGTGGGCGGCCATCTTCAGGCGCCGGACCAGCGGCTCGGGCGCGAGCCCCGCGAACGGATCGCGGTCGCGGAACGGCACCTTGGAGAGATCGGGGTGGCGGACGATCCGCTTGGCTGCGCCCCACTCGATCAGTCGCTCCTCGGCCAGGCCGCTGTAGTAGGTCAGGGGCTGATCGCGGATCAGCCGCACGAGCACCTCGATGGCCTCGCGGCGCTTCGAGAGGCGATCGAGAGCGCGGGCGGTCCAGTAGCGGGCCTTGCCGCCGACCAGCGCGTTCCTTGCGCCGAGCAACGGCTTGAAGTCCTCAATCGCCTGCGCCGGATCACCGCCCAGATAGCGCCAGAATCCGACGAACCACCAGTATTTGCCCCAGTCGATACCAGCTCGATGTGCCTGCAAGAAGACGGCGAGGGATTGCGCGGCCTCTAGTGAGCGGCCACCGGTATGCAGCGCACGGCCCCGATCGTACCAAGCCTCAAGGCGTCTCGTGACGGGTGCCGAGCGGAAGCGCTTGTGCCACTGGTCGAAGGCCTTGACGCTGTCGTCGGTGCGACCGAGCTTGGCGAGCACGATCGCGTACGAGGACAACGCCTGCAGCGCGTAGGGCGCGCCGCCGGTGATCGCCGCCTCGAAATAGGCGACCGCCCCCTGGTAGTCGTCGCGCAGGCGCTCGGAACCGATCTTGCCCAGGTAGTAGCCGATCTCCGTCCTCTTGAAGTCCTTCGCCCACAGCGGCAACGCCTCAGCGCGACAGCGTTCGTAGTCACGGCGTTTGAACAACAACTCGACGCGGGCGAAATGCTGGTCGTCCGTGAGATTCGTGGCGGGAAAGTGGCTGAACGCCTCGTCGATGAACTGACTCTCGGGGTGCCGCATGACGACCTTTCGCCACAGCGCGGCGGCGCGGGCTGCATCGACCGGGCCGAGGTTGCGTGCGGCGCGAACGAGCAGCTCGTCACCGGGCAGGTGCAGGCGGCTCTTGCCGTATAGATCCAGGCACACGGCCGCTGTGGCCGCCGGGTCCCCGATCTCGTCGTGCAGACGCGCGTAGCGCAGGTCGGCGGCCGCCCAGCGGAACTTGGGGAAGTCACGGCGCAGGTCAGCGAGCTTTGTCAACGCGGTGGCCTTGTCGCCCTCGGCGATCAAGACGTCGATCTCCGCCCAGCGCCAGGCCGCC
>CALGHC010000927.1 GCA_937915965.1 uncultured Myxococcales bacterium | reverse complement strand
AGAATGACCAGCCGGCGTTGAGATTCAGTAGCGGCATGGTCTTGGTCGAGGAAGCCGCCGCCGATGCCGAGTTGGTGCCGTCGGTCGCCGTCGCGGAAGCGTCGATCGTCGTCCACGCGTAACCGAGCTGCGCCTCAAGCACGAGCCCCACCGCGAAGGTGTGCTTGTAGCCGACGAACCCGCCGGCGCTGATGCCGCCACCTGTCGCCTCGACCTTGACGTCCGGAGAGCTACCGCTCGCCGAAGCGCTAACGAAGAGCGCCTCGACGCCAGCGTGGACCCCGCTGTCAAAGTGGCCGGTCACGTAGTAGCGGCCTTGGCCGCCGATCTCAATGACCGTGGTTGTGGTCTGCAGGTCGCCGCTTCCGTCGGTCACCGAGCCGCCACCGAGGATCCCGGCGATGCTCACCTGGGGCATGACGGCGAACTCGAACTGGCCCTCGACGATGCCGCCGATCAAATGGAGAGGCGAGATGGTCACGGCGATGAAGGTGTCTGGTCCACTTGGTCCCGGTGGTGGCGGCAGCTGCGCGTAGGCCGGCGCCGCGATCAACAGGGCCGCAGCCAAAGTGAGCAACCTGGTGCATGTGCGCATGACGTTTCCTCTGGTTGGGGGTCGCAATGGCGACAGTCGCAGCGACGTTAGCCGGCTGGGGCCGACTTGGAAAGGGAGGCGCCGCGGATGGGCGGACGTCCGCGAAGACAGCAGCGCCTCACGGCTGGAACTTGGTGTAGCCGAAGCTCTCCTGGATCGCGTGCAGCATCCCCAGGGCCACCGTCTTGCGCCAGGCGTCGCTGGTGAGCTTGGTGAAATCCGCGCCGTTGCTCAGGAAGCCAGGCAATGTCAGCGCCGCCGGCGCGTTGACCCCGCCGAGAATCTGGTAGCCGCCGCTCTTGACGCCGCGACTGAAGACGACGCCCTTGTTGACGACCCAGTACTGCACCTTGGCGGCGAAGTCTTTGCTCGCCTGGCTCGGTGACTTCCACACCCAGGTCTCTGCGCCTTTGGCAGCCGTCGAGCTGTACCAGTTGGTGAAGATCGACAAGACCCGATGCGAGCCCGCGTTGTTGCACTTGGCGACGCGCGCGTCGATCGAGACGGTGACGTCGCTGGTACGCGTCATCACGACGTTCCAGGTGCCGCCACCGCTGCCGTTGGCGGTGTCCTTCACCAGCCAATCCTGCAGGTGCTTTGCGAACGACAGGTCGAGGTTCTTCTCATACACGCCGCTCTTGGACACACCGTTCTGGCTGCCGCCGTAGCCCGCGTCGACGCAGATCGTGTAGGTCGGCTGGGTCTTGCACTTCCCCGACGCGCAACCCAACGCACAGGTCTTGCACGTCGCGTTCGCGCCGGTGTCCGTGCACAGCTGACTACCGCCACAGGTCTGGATTGTCCCCTTGGTGATCCACTTCAGGTTGCTGCTGCCGCAGGTCTGGCTCGCGCCGCTGCAGTATTGCCACTGCTCCTTGAGCACGATCCCGCCGCCGCAGGTCCCGCTGCAGTCCTTGTTGGTCGCCGCCGGCGAGAGGCCGCACTTGGTTGACGCCGGCTTGTAGCTGCAGCCATCGCAGCACGGTCCTGACGTGCACTGCGGTTTCGGTGCGGTGCAGCCCTGCCACACTCCGGCCTTGCAGGTCTCGCTGCCGTTGCCGCACTCCGATGCACAGGCCTGGCTCATGCCGTCGGTCTGACCATCGCAGTCGTCATCCTTGCCGTTGCAGCTCTCCGCCGCCCCCGGGTGGACCGCCTTGACCCCGTCGCTGCAGTCGCCGCCGCCGTTCGGGCACACCGCTGGCTTGCCAATCGTCTGCTTGCCCGCGTCGCACCAGCCGTCGCCATCGACGTCGCAACCTTCGTCCGTCTGGCCGTCGCAGTCGTTGTCGGCGTCGTCGCAGATCTCGGTCTTCGAGCCGATCGCCTGGGCGTCACAGACCACGCCCTTGCCGTCGCCAGAGCAGACAAACGCGCCCTGCGATTGACAGCCGCCCTGCCCGGCCAGGCACGCGCCGCCCAACACAAAGCCTTCGTCCGTGACCGAGTTGCAGTCGTTGTCGAGTTGGTCGCACAGTTCGCTCGCGCCCGGTTTGACAGTATCGTGGTCGTCGTCGCAGTCCGCGCCTTTCTGCACCGTGTAGGTCGCGTCCGCCCCGCACGCGCAAGCGCTGACCTTCGGATCGCCGAAGCCATCCTTGTCCGCGTCTTTCCACCAGGTCGAGCAGTTGGTCGCGCCAATCTCGTCGGTCTTGCCATCGCAGTCGGTGTCCTGGCCGTCACATGCCTCGGTCGCGGCGGGTGAAACAGCCTTGATGGCGTCGTTGCAGTCGCCGGCGATCAACACTGTCCACGGCGCGCTCGGATCGCAAAGGCACGCCTCGTTGTCCTTGTCACCCCAACCATCGCCATCGGCGTCTGCGTAGTAGACATCGCAGCCCTGTGATCCCTTCTCGTCGGTCAGCCCGTCGCAGTTGTCGTCCTTGCCGTTGCAGACTTCAGTCGCGCCCGGGTGAATGTTGCCGTCCAACGGGGCACAGTCGAGCGCATCGGGCGTGCCGTCGTCGTCTTTGTCCGTGTCGAGGCAGTCAGGGGTACCGTCCGCGTCGGAGTCGGCGAATCCCTCGTCCGTCGAGCCGTCGCAGTTGTCGTCCTTGCCGTTGCACGCTTCGATGGCCGCGGGGTGGATCGCGTCGTCGAGTGGCGCACAGTCGGCGTCGTCCGGGGTGCCGTCGCCATCGTCGTCGGGGTCGACGCAGTCGGCCTGGCCATCGCTGTTGGTGTCCACTTCACCCTCGTCCGTCAGGCCGTTGCAGTCGTTGTCCTTGCCGTCGCAGACCTCGTCGCCGGGGACCTGCGCCTGGCAATCCAGCTTGCCGTCCACGCAGATGGCCTCGCCGCCGCACGAGCCCAACGGGTTGTCGGCCTGACAAGGTGTCGCCGCGATCTGGTCGTCCGTCTCGCCGTTGCAGTCGTCGTCTGCGCCGTTGCAGGTCTCGGCCACCGCCGCGGGCGCGTCGCAAGGCGACAGGCCACCGACGCCACAGACACGCACGCCCTCACACGAGCCGACGCTGTTGCTGGTGGCGCAGCTGGTCTTTGCGGCGTCCAGCATGGACTGGGGCGAGCAGGCGCACTGTCCCTGCGTGCGCACGCACTGCTTGCCGCTTCCCGTTGTGCCGTACGAGTCGGTGCATGCGTAGCCGACCGGGCAGTCCGCTTCCTTGTCGCAGCCGCCCGCGCAGAACCGGCCGAGCTCGCCGTAGCCCACGCACAGGGCGCCCGGATCGATGCCGGCGCACTCGGCGTCCTCCATGCACGGCCGGCACAGGGACAGAAGATGTGGAACACAAGCGAAGACGGTGTCGCGGGTATTGGGCACCTCGCCACAGATGAAGCCGTTCGGACAGCAATCGACGCACTGCCACGTGCAGATGTGACCATCGGGGCCGTCGACGCAGAGGTTGGAGTCGCAGTCCGAGTTCTGGCTGCACGACGCGCCCGGCTGGCCAGCCAGCGGCGAGGAGGGGAACTCGCACAGGCCGCCGGTCGGGTTGCCGTTGACGCCATCGCCGCCAGCGGCCATGCCATCGCTGAGGCCAAAGAAGCCGTCAAAGGCGGTCGCGTCGGCGTTCGCGCCGCCACCGATCGTGCCGTCGTTGTCGCTGCAACCCGCACAGAGCGCGAGGCAAAACACCAGTACGAGTCCGACGGAAGCGCGCTGCGGCGCGCCGATGCGCCCACGGCGGTCCGTGTCGAATTGAGCCGTTGTTTGCATGGCAGCACTCTCCTGAACGGTTCGTGGCGGGTCGGCCGGCCACCGCCGCGGAGACACCAGACGGCCCCCAAGGCGGCGGGCAGGATACCGCCTGTCGGGCCGCAGCGAAACGCGCTCGCGAGCCAGCGGGGCCCACGGCGGTGCGACGCGACCCCTACCTCGCCGCTGCCGGTGCTGCAGCGTCCGTCGTAGCGTCCGACGTTGCCTCGGCGACAAACGCGACCTATGTTGACCTGCGTCAGGCAGCCGCCGAGCGATCCGGATGCTGCTTGGCGCAAACCCCGCGGAGGCGACTATGAGCGGTGGACCCCTATCGAAGCAGAAGGACGAAGCCGGCCGCCTGGGCCGTCGCGCCGGACTCGGCTGGCTGGTGACCCTCGGTCTCGGCGGCTGGGCCGTGATCGGCTCGGGCTCCTTGCTTCTCTTCCTCGTCGGTGGCGGCGTCTCGAGCTGGCTGACGTTGAAGTGGTTCCGCTTCCGCGGCACCTGGGGCATGCGTTTCTGAGGCGGCGCTGACCAGAACGCGAACGGCGAGACCCCCCAGGGCCCCGCCGCACGCTTCGCGTCACTGGACTGAACGGCCGTCGACCCTGCTCAGCCCCTGCTCGGCCCCTGCTCGGACCCTGCTCGGACCCTGCTCGGACCCTGCTCGGACCCTAGTTGCAGCTGGCGCCCTTCAGAGGCGCGTGGCTGCAGCCGCCGCCGGCGTCGCAGGCGTCCGCGGTGCAGGCGTCGCCGTCATCGCACGCGACCGCCGCGCCACCGCAGCTGCCGCCCTGACACGAGTCGCAGTCCGCCTTCGGATCGACGAAGTCGAAGTCGAGGTTGAAGTCGCCCTTTGCCTTTGCCTTGCACGGACCGGCATTGCGGTCGAAGACGAACCACTGCGAGGCGCCGTTGTGGGCGTTCTTGCCGTTGGCCGCCGTGCCGACCTGGAACGGATACAGGCTGTTCGTCGGGTACTGCGTGAACGTCACCAGCTCGCCGGTCGCGACGTTCTCAAGCGACGCCGCGCCGGTCTTGAGGTCGAAGTACTGCCAGGTGTCCGTGATCGCCTTGGGCTGCAGAGACGGGATCTCGCGCTTCGGGCCACCGCCGCCCTGACCGGCCATGCCGACGCCACGGAAGGTGTAGTGGACGTCGAGCCACCACTGCTCGCCGACCGTCGCCGGCTTGCCACCGCCATCGTAGATCGTCGCGGTGCCCGACAGCTGGGCCGTGCCGTTGGCGTAGACGTCGAAGCGGGCGTTGGACTCGAACTTCATGCGGACAACGGCGTTGCCGCCGTTGAAGCCTGGCAGCCAGATCGCGTGGTCATGGCCGCTGCCGATTGCGCGCTTGGCGACCCAAGAAGCGATCAGACCCGGCTTGGATTCGCACTGGCCGGTGCAAGCGTCGCCGTCGTCGCAGTCAGCGCCATCGGCGTTGGCGTGCACGCAGCCCGCACCCGCGTCGCAGGTGTCGGTCGTGCAGACCGCGCCGTCGTCGCAGTCGATGGCCGCGCCGGCCTTGCACTGACCGGCGTCACACAGGTCTGGCGCCGTGCAAGCGTCGCCGTCGTCACACATCGCCGCCTCGTTCCAGGCGAGTTCGATGCGGAAGAGGATGCCGGCGGGGTTGCTGTAGGCGTTGCCCCAGGGCTGCTCCCAGTTGTGGACGATGCAGACCAGCTCGTTGGCGCCGGCTTGTAGTGCGCCGCCGAGGTCCCAGGTGTCCTTGTTCTGGTCGAAGTAGTTCTGCTCCGTGGCGTCCGCGCCGACCTCGGCGCCGTTCAACGTGCAGACGTAGCTGTTGTCGGCGGCGATCAACATCGTTCCGCCTAGCCCTGTCGCGTTGCCGGGCAGCGTGAACGCCCGCACGAAGGTCGCCCAGGTGTCGATCTTCGGCTGGCTGACGAGCTCCTCGGTCCAGATCCACTTCGCCCCCGGAACCACCGCAGTCCACGAGGTGTGGGCGTTCCAGGTGGCCACCGCCGGCGCGCCGTCGGCCAGAGTCTGGCTGTCACTGACGATCACCGCGCTCCCTGCCTGGCCCGCCGTAGCGGCGTGGGTGCAGCCAGTCACGGCGTCGCATGCGTCGGTCGTGCACGCGTTGCTGTCGTCGCAGTCCGTCGCGCCACCCGACTGGCATGCGCCGCCGCCGCAAGCGTCGCCGCTGGTGCAGAAGTTGCCGTCGCTGCACGGCGTACCGTCCGCGTCTGCGTGCGCGCAGCCCGTCTGCGCATCGCAGCTGTCGGCGGTGCAAGCGTTGCCATCGTTGCAATCGACGACGGCGCCCGCACATGCGCCCTGCGCACAGGTGTCGCCTGCGGTGCACGCCGAGCCATCGTTGCAAGGCGCGCCGTTGTCATCGCCGTGACCGCAACCATCGTTCGAGTCGCAGGTGTCGGTCGTGCACGGGTTGCCGTCGTCGCACGAGATCGCCGCACCCGGCTCGCAGGAACCACCGACACAAGCGTCCGCGTCGGTGCACGCCGAGCCATCGTCGCAGGCCAGACCGTCGTTGTTGGCGTGCACGCAAGCGCCCGTCGCCGGGTCACAACTGTCGGCCGTACAGGCCTCGCCGTCGTCACAGTCGGCCGGCGAACCGCCCACGCACATCCCGCCGCCGCAAACATCACAGTCCGATGGCATCGGCTGGGCGATCAGGTCGATGTTGATATCGCCCTGGTTGCCGGTCGTGGTCTTGCCGCCCATCGTCAGCGTCCACTGGAGCCACGACGACGCACCGAAGTCTGCGTCCTTGTCGTTGGCGGTCTCTCCGACCTGCAAGGGGTACTTGCTGCCCGCGGGGATCTGCACGAACGAGATCGAGCCGTCGCCGCCTACCTTTGTCATCGAGCTCTGGGCCTCGTCGAGGTCGAAGTAGCGCCACGTGTCGCTGACGGCCTTGGTCTGCAGGGACGGGTTGACGACCTTCGGGCCACCCGAGCCCTGGCCGGCGACGCCTTGGCCACGGTAGGTCCACCAGAAATCGACCGCCCACTGCTCTCCGGCGTTGCCGATGCCGCCCGCTCCGGTAAACAGCGTCGCGGTGCCGGTGAGGTGCGCGTGGCCGTCGTCGTGAACCGCGAAGAGGCCGTCATCCTCGAGATAGAACTCGACCTTGTTGCCGCCACCGTAGAGGCCCGGCAGGGTGATCGCGTGGTCAGTCGGGCTGAAGCGCGTCGCCTTGAAGAACTCGGCGATGCCCTGTGTGCCCGCGCAGTCGCCCGTGCAAGCGTTGCCGTCATCGCAGACGCCACCGTCGACGTTGCTGGTCATGCAGCCTGTTGCCGGGTCGCATCCGTCGGCGGTGCACACCTCGCCGTCGTCGCATTCGAGCGCACCGCTGCCCTCGCAAGCACCGCCGTCGCAAGCGTCGACCGTCGTGCACTGGTTGCCGTCGTCGCAGCCCTGGCCGTCTGCGTCCGATGTGACGCATCCCTTCGCAGAATCGCAGGCGTCGGTCGTGCACTGGTTGCCGTCGTCACACGTCACCGCGGCGCCGGGCTTGCACAGGCTCATCCAACAGTGGTCGCCCTCGGTGCACAGGTTGCCGTCGTTGCAGCTCGCGCCGTTGATCGTGCCGCTGACGCAGCCATGCGCGGGCTGACATTTGTCCCAGGTGCAGGGGTTGCCGTCGTCGCAGACCACCTTCTCGCCGTGCGCGCACTCGCCGCCGAGGCAGAAGTCCGTGTCGGTGCAGACGTTGCCGTCGTCACAGGGGGCGCCGTTGTCATCCTTGTGGTGACAACCGCTGGCCGCTACGCACACGTCGATGGTGCAGGGGTTGCCGTCGTCGCAGTTCAGGTTGCCGCCACCCGAGCAGGCGCCACCCTTGCATTTGTCGTGGATGGTGCAAGCGTCGCCGTCGTCGCAGTGCGCACCGCTGGCGGGCGCGTACTGGCAGCCGGTGGCGGGGTCGCAGCTATCGGTCGTGCACGGGTTGCCGTCGTTGCATTTGACCTTCGTCTTGCTCTTGCACTTGCTGCCCTTGCAGCGCTCCTGCGTGGTGCACGCGTTGGAGTCGTCGCAGCTGGCGCCGTTGTTGGCGGTGTGTTTGCAACCGCAGGCAGCGTGGCATTCGTCGATGGTGCAGGGCTTGCCGTCGTCGCAGTTCAGCGCGACGCCGCTGCACGATCCGCCTTCGCATTTGTCGCCGATGGTGCACGGGTCGTCGTCGTCGCAGACCGCCCCGCCGGGGCCATGGGTGCAGCCAGAGCCGGCTTCACAGGCGTCGGTCGTGCAGGCGTCGCCGTCGTCGCAGTCAAGCGCCTGGCCCGCCGTGCACTCGCCCGCCTGGCAGGTGTCACAGGCGCCGCTGAGATCGATCTCGGTGAGGTCGACGTTGATGTCGCCGTGGCCGACGATGTCGGCGCCGTCGCGATGATGCACAAAGTCCATCCACGACGAGCAGCCGAAGGCCATCGTCTTGCCGTTGGCGCCCACGCCGCACTGCATCGGAAAGACGTTCTTCTTGGGTCGCTCGGTCAGATCAACCGTCGCGTCGCCGCCCACCTGCTTCATCGTGCCGTGGACCAGCGTGTAGTAGAGCCACTTGTCCGTCTTGCCCTTCGGCACGAACCAGTCGCCGTCGAGTTTGGGGCCACCGGCGCCCTGTCCGTCGGGACCGACGCCGCGGTACTCGTAGTCGAGCGCGACCTCCCAGACCTCGCCGTTGACGCCGGGGCCGCCACCAAGTTTGTAGACGCGAGCCGTGCCGCGATAGATCGCGGTGCCATCGAGGCGGTGCTCGAAGAAAGCGCCTTCGTCGAAGTGGAGGCGGACGATCGAGTCGGCGCCATCATAGAATCCGCGCATCCACAGGCCATTGCAGCCCGACCATTTGGCCTCGGGGCAGTTCTGCGTGTCGACCGCGCTGTAGCGGTGCGCGACGCCGGCGCCGACCGGGCAGTCGTTGGCCGTGCAGGCGTCGCCATCTTCGCAGGTCGCGCCGTTGTCGACGGCCTTGTGAAGACAGCCCTTTTTGGGATGACAGGTGTCGACGGTGCACGCGGCGTCGTCGTCGCAGTCGGAGTCCGCGCTACATTTCGCTGGAGCCTCGATGCCGCCGCCGGCGTCCACCGGTGTGATCGCGCCGCCGGAGTCGTTTTCACCGCCGCCGCCGGCACCGCCACCTGGGTACATGCCCTGGCATCCGACGAGCAGCGCGAGCGTGGCGACCAGGGCGGTCAGGACCGATAGGGCGCTGCGTGCGCTGGTGCGCGCTTGGCGTTCGATTGAGGTCATTCTTCCCTCCGCAGTCGCGATGTTCGTGCTCATTGGGTCATTTGGGGCGAAACTATTTCGAGGCTCCAGCGTTGATCAAGACGCCTCAGGGCGCAACCGCTATTTTTCTGGACATTCGGATTGTCGGGCGTTGAGCCCCCTGTCGGTCTCTGCAGGAACCATCTGGCCCGCGTGTTTCTCTGGAGGCCGGGTCCTTGTGTGCAGGGATTCACATCTGCGTCCGAGGCTGGCGCCACCTTCGCCGCGCCGTTACGCTGCGAGGCTGATCCGGCCTGGGGTGGGGCCGGCCCGGCTGGGCCGGGCCTTGGATGCCGAGGGGAGTGGATGAGCGCGCTGGCTTCGAAGAACTCGACGAGACGCAGGCAGGTGGCCGCCGGGGCGCTCGGCGTCGCTGTCATCGCTATGGCGCTCGTTGGTTGCAGTGACCCCGCCGATCCCGGGGGCGCGTCGACCGATGGTCTCACGGGTTTCGACACGGCCGACGGCGCGACGAGCGGCGACGTCGCTGCTGACTCGGTCGTGGACGCGGCCACAGGCGCGGATGCCCTGCCCGACGCTCACGGCGACGCGAGTACCATCGTCGATGGGTCCAGCGACGCGGACGCGGGTTTTTCCACCGACGCGGACGCCGCGATCAGCGAAGACGCAGGCACCAGCGGGGAGACAGTGTCGACGGCCGATACGGACTCGCCGGCGAGCGCGGATGCGGATCCGGATGTCGAGGCGGGTTCGGATGCGGTGCCGGGTTGGGACTCGGTAGCGGCCGCCGACTCCGAGCCGGCGAAAGATGCGAACGCCGCCGCCGACGGTGGCCCGAACGACAGTGCCGACTCGACCGCGCCTGCCGATGATGCCGACGTGGCCGCCGATGCCGCCGATGCCGCCGATGCCGACGTGGCCGCCGATGCCGACGTGGCCGCCGATGCCGCCGATGCCGACGTGGCCGCCGACGCCGACGTGACGGACAGCGACTCCGGCGGGTCGACCGCGATTCCGCTGGCGCCCTTCACCGAGGTCGGCGCGGGGCTCGGCGTCGACGCGAGCGCGACTCATGGCCACTGTGCGGCGGTGGCGGACTTCGACGGAGACGGCCGCGAGGACTTTGCCCTGATCGTCCTGGAGTTTGTGCCCGGCAAGGGCTGGCAGGCGAGCGTCCGTGTGTATTTGCTTGGCCCGGGGGGCGCGACGGTCGTCGAGTCGCCGATCGATACGTCGAAGCTCATCCCCAATACGGGCTGCGCGATCGCTGATCCCGATGACGATGGCCTGCCGGACCTCATGGTTGGTGGCCTGTATGCGATGGCGTGGATGCGCAACGAGGGCGGCGGCGTCCTGGTCGACCAGACGGCCAAGCTGATCCCCGCGGACTACGACGCGGACACCTGGACGATCGCGCCGGCTGATTTCGACGGCGATGGCTACGGTGATCTGATCGTCGGGGCCGGCATGGTCTACGGTAACTGCGAGGGGCTGTCCTGCACGGCGACTGAGGATCAGTTCTGGTGTGAACACGAGCCGCCGCCGCCGGCGAAGACCTGGGCCGAGGTGGCCGTCGCTCACGATCGCCTGCTGCGCGGCTCGGCCGGGGGGTTGATGGTCGACGCGAGCGGTCTGCTTGAGGTCGCGCCGGACGGTGAGCTCACACAGGTCGCGACGGCCGATGTCGACGGGGACGGCTGGGTCGACGCGCTGGTGGGTCACGACTTTGGCCCTCACCACGTGCTCATCAATGACAGCAAGGGCGGGTTTGTGGCGACCACCGCGGGCATGCACGCGCACGGCCACGTGATGGGCTGGGGGCCTGGGGACTTTGACGCGGACGGTGACCTCGATCTGTTCTGCACGGACCTGGGGCCTGCGTCGCTCTATCTCAGCAGCCCCGCGGCGGGGCTGCCGGGAAACGTCACCTTCACCGACGCCGCCGAAGCTTGGGGGCTGGTGCCAATTACCAGCGACGTGTCGACCTGGACGCCCCTGGTCGCCGACTTTGACCACGACGGTCTGCTCGACATCTTTGTCGGCACATCGGTGGTGGCGATGCCGGGCAAGCTCGCCAGCTTCGTCGAATGCGTCGACTTCCCGCAGGCCGAGCCGCAGCAATACGACCTGCTGCTGCACAACACCGGCTCTGGTTTCGCCGAGATGCGGCTGCCGGCCAACGCCCAGAAGCTGGGTATTGACCGCGTCGGCCAGGCCCTCATTGATCTCGACCTCGATGGCGACCTCGACATCGTCCAGGTGCGGCCCAACGGCGAGGCGCGGGTGCTGCGCAACGACTTCGAGGGCAAGGGCGGATCCGTGCGGATCCGTGTCGTCGGACCACCCGGGAACAAGATGGCTGTGGGCGCGCGACTGACCGGAACGGTCAACGGCGCGAAGGTGATCCGGCAGGTGCACGGTACGACGGGATTCGGCGGCGCAGCGGTCTACACGCTGCACGTCGGCTTGCCTGCCGGCGCGAAGCTCGAAGGTGCGACGGTCCATTGGCCCGCGCCTCTCTTTGCCAGCAAGGACCTCGGCGATCTCGAGGCGTCGAATCTACCGCTCGTCGTCTTTCCACCTGACGCCGCGCCTGCAGCGCCGCCGTAGACCGCTCGGTCCGTTCGTGGCGGACCGGCCACAAAGGGCGAAACCACCACAATGCTCGGGGGGAGCCGTGTCGGGCCATTGACGATACCGGTCAAGGCTCTACGATGCCGACCGCCGCCGCTGGTGGCGCGAGCCCCAAACCCTACGCCAGGAAATCGACATGACCGACACCGTCGCCGCCGCCGCGGCAGCGCGAGCAGACGCCGCCTTTGAGGCGACCGTCGACCGCCTCGGACGCTATCTCGCCGTCCCCGCCATCTCCTGCGATGCAGCGCACCACGACGATGTGCGGCGCCTCGCCGCGACCGTGCGCGACGATCTGGAGGCGCTGGGTCTCCAGGAGGCGCGGATTCTTGAGCTCGACGGCGCGTTGCCGGTCGTCGTGGCGCAGTGGTTCGAGGCTGGCGACGACCGACCGACCGTCGTGATCTACGGCCACCTCGATCTGCAGCCGGTCGCCGGCGAGGCCTGGACCCACCCACCGCATCAGGCCACCAGGGTGGGAGATCGCCTCTATGCGCGCGGCTCGGCCGACGACATGGGCGGCTGGGTCTCGCACCTCGCGGCTTTTGAGGCCTGGCGCGCCGAAACCGGCTCGGTGCCTTGCAACCTGCGTCTGATCATCGAAGGCGAAGAGGAGATCGGCTCGCCCAACCTCGAGCGCTACATGGACGCCTGGCCCGAGGCCTTCGACGGCGACGTGATGATCCTCACTGATTGCGAGAACCCGTCCACGGACGTGCCCGGCTTGACGGTCTCGCTGCGCGGGCTCCTTGAGGTCGAGCTGGTCTGCGAGGCCATCTCTGCCGACGTTCACTCGGGGTTGTGGGGTGGCATGGTGCCCGATGTCTCGCTCGCGCTCGTCAAGCTGATCGACCGACTCATCGATGACGACGGTCGCATGCGCGTCGGCCGCGTCGCGGTCGAGCCGAAGCGTCGCGAGTCGGCGGGCGCGGTTGTGATCGACGAGGCGACGATTCGCAAGGGTGCCCATCTGATCGACGGGGTTCCCCCGCTGCCCACGCGTGACCGCACCGCCGGCGAGTGGATGTGGCTGCAGCCGTCGGTCACGGTGATTGCGACGACTTTGCCGACGCCGGCGCAGAAGAAGAACGCGCTGCGACGCAAGGCGAGCGCCACCTTGTCGGTGCGATTGGCGCCGGGTCAGGGCCCAGACGAGATGAAGGCGGCGCTGCGTGACGTTCTGCTCGTCGATCCACCTTTCGGGGTCAAGGTCGAGCTGATCGATGGCCCCTGGGCGGGCGCCGGCTGGCTGTACGAGCCCAAGGGTCCCGCGTTCGCCGCCGCCGATCGCGCCTACGTGAAGTCTTGGGGCTGTCCAATGGCACACATCGGTGTCGGTGGCTCGATCCCCTTCGTCGCCATGTTCAGCGACCGCTTCGCGGACCTGCCGCTGATCCTCAACGGAGTCATGGACCCCGAGACGACCGCGCACGGACCCGACGAGTCGCTCCATCTCGGCGTATTTCGCAAGGCCATCGCCGCCAACGTCTATCTGATCGACGAGCTGAGTCGGGTCGGCAAGGCGGCCTTGAAGGCCGGCTAGCCCGCCCGGCAGTCTGCCAGCGCGCAACGGCCGGGTGGCCATGGAGGACCGTTTTGTCGCGAGGCATGATGATGACGATCTGGTTGACGGTCGTCGTCGCCATCACCTGCGCCATGCACTACTTGCTGTGGGCGCGCCTGGTGCGCGACACGGCGCTGCCGCCGACCGCCCGACGCATCGGCACCGCGCTGGTCGTGCTCGGTGGGCTTGTCATGCTGAGCGCGCCCATCGCCCACCGCGCGGTCGAGCTGCCGCGATGGCTGGTAGGCAGCGCCTGGGTATGGGCCGGCACTGTCTTCTTGATGACGATCCTGCTGGGCGCCGGTGACGTGGGCAAGCTTTTGGGCGGGCTCGCTGTGCGCCTGGGTGGCGGCAGCTTGGACGCCGAGCGACGGCTCTTTCTCGCCCGGGTCATTGGCGTCGGCGCGACCGCCAGCGTGACCACGATGGCGGGGATCGGCGTGCGCGAGGCGCTGCGCCGGCCTCAGTTGCGCCGGGTGCGGGTGCAGCTGGAACGACTGCCCGCGGCGATGAGCGGTCTGATGATCGTACAGATCTCCGACCTGCACGTCGGCGCCACCATCCGCCGCGAAGAGGTCGCCGACCTTGTCTCGAGATGCAACGCGATCGCACCCGATCTGGTCGCCATCACGGGGGACCTGGTCGATGGGTCGGTCGAGTTCCTGGCAGACGCGGTCGCGCCGCTCGCCGACCTCAGGGCGCGCCACGGGGTCTTCTTCGTCACCGGCAACCACGAGTACTACAGCGGCGCCGACGCGTGGATCGCCCACCTTGGCACCCTCGGCGTGCGGGTTCTTCGCAACGAGCGGGTGGTGATCGGCGACGACGAAGCAAGCTTTGACCTCGCTGGCGTCGATGATTGGTCTGCTGGCCCCTTTGGCGGCGGCCATGGTCCAGACCTGGAGCGCGCGCTCGCGGGACGAGATGGCGCGCGCGAGTTGATCCTGCTCGCCCACCAGCCGCGGCAGATCCACGAAGCGGCGGCCGCGGGTGTCGGATTGCAGCTGTCGGGGCACACCCACGGCGGCCAGATCTGGCCCTTCAACTACCTTGTGCGCCTGCAGCAGCCTTTCGTCGCCGGCCTGGACCGACTCGATCGCACCCAGATCTATGTCAGCCGCGGCACAGGTTACTGGGGCCCGCCGATGCGCGTCGCCGCCCCGGCCGAGGTGACGCTTCTTGAGATCGTCGCGACCGCCTGAACCCAGCCACAAAAGGTTTCTCGTCGGTGGTTTATGGCCATCGGCAGATGCGGTATGAGGGGGAGGCAGCAAGCAGCGGTCTCGAACCGGCGCGAGCGCCTGCACGGGAGGCTCCATGTTCGACCTTGTGACGTCACCGTGGACAGAACGACGCCTCTGCCGGTGGCGCGACATGGTCGTGCCCTTGTGTGCGGCTGCGGTCGTCTCGACCCTTGGCGCGTGCGGTGCGGCCGAGACGGCGGTCGCGCACGGTGCAGGCGCGACCAGGGCAGGTTCGGCGGTCGTCGACCCGACGAAGGCGACCGGCGAGGCCGCCTACAACCAGCGCTGCTACAGCCTCACCGCTCGACAGTCGCAGTTCGCCGGCAGCGGCAACTACGTCCCTTCAGAGCTGAAGCTTCGCTGGCGCGCGGGCTCGACTGTAGACCAGAACACGCCGCCCTACACCGAAGAGACGCTGGTAGCGGCCCTGCGCGACGGCACCCTGACCACCGCGGTCGTCATCGCCCGCGGCGGCACCGGCAAGACGACGCTGTCACAGGCGATCGAAGCGAGCCTGTGCGCCGAGATGCGGGTTGTGCGCCTGCGCCTCCTCGAGGACGTGATCACGACTGAGGTCGCCGCGGGTACCAACGCGGTTCTCGCGGCTGCTGCGGCGCGCTTGGGCGCTGTCGGCGGGGACCCGGCGGCCGCGATCGCTGGCGCTCTGGGCAACAAGCCCTGGCTGCTTCTGCTCGACGGTATGGACGAGGTACCCCTTGGCCGGCGTGGCGACATGACCGCCGCCATCGACGAAGCGATCGCAAAGCTTCCAACCCTGTCGTTGTTGGTCTTCAGCCGACCGCCGGTCTACGAGACGCGCTGCGGCCTGGAGCGCATCGGTGCCGTCCTGACCATGCCGCCGGTCGAGTGTGCCGCCATTGATGCCCACGTCGCCGCGACCATGGCCGAGTCGGATGGCGAGGCCGGATTCCGGGCGTTTGTCCGCACCGCTGGCCTCGATCGACGTCTGGCTGGTAGCGGCCGTTGTGTGTACGCGCACATGTCGACCTGGCGCGATCTTGGCGTGGTCAAGCACCTCGCCCGGCTCGCGGCGAAGCGGGGTGGCACGCTGGCAGTCGACGGCGACACCCGCTCCGCAGTCTATGGCCTCTATCTCAGCGCGCTGATGCGGGACGACTTCGAGGGCCAGGACATCGGCTCCAGCGACGCTCTCGCCCTCGTCGACCGCATGCTCGCGGGCAGACCGATCGCGGCCGTTCAATCGGCGGTCATGAAGCTCAGCGACTGCGAGACCGCCCTGGGCGACCGCGGCGAGATCGAGCGGCGCGCGACCTGTGAGCGGATCTTGCAATCGAGTGTCTTTCGGACCGGCGAGGAGCCCGGCACGTGGCGCTTTGCCAACGCGACGCTGGGCGATTTCTTCCTGGCCCGGCGCATGCAGACCGAGCTGCGTGGCAACAACGACTGCGCCACTGTCGAGCGTCATAGCGCGCTCCTGGAGTCGTCCGAGGTCGCGACATTTGTCGCCGGTCTGCCGATCGGCCAGCGCTGCCTGGGTCGCTTGACTGCGGCGCTTTGCAAGCGCGCCGCCGCGCCCGAGTCGTTGCTGCGCCTGCTCGATCAGGGCCTGCCGTCCGGTGCGGGCCGAAAGGAGCTGGTCGCGACGGCCCGCACCCAGCTGGGCGAGAGTCCGTCGCCTTGTGCGCTGCAGGTGCTCGATGGCATCGCGGCGACGCCCGCTGCGACACCCGCTGCGAGGCCTTCGGGCCGGTGACGCCGGCGACAACGCACAGGCTCCGGCGCGCTTGCGCCGCCCTGGCCCGGCTGCCATCCTACGCGGCGCCGACCGGACTGTGGCAGGCGTCTGCGCCCACCCGCCGGTCTTGGCTCATCCGTCGGCCGTTGCCTCGACCAACGCGTCGAAGTGGCGAGCCCGAACACTGCACGCCCAGGAGACACGATGGCGACCGAAACAATCACCGCCGAGTTCATTGAGGCCCTGCCGAAGACCGACCTGCATGTGCATCTCGACGGCTCGATTCGCGTACAGACCCTCATCGACCTCGCCACCGAGTACGGTGTCGCGTTGCCGGCGACTGATGAGGCAGGGCTGAAGAAGACGGTCTTCAAGGACCGCTATGAGAGCCTCGCAGAGTATCTGCGGCCGTTTGGCTATTGCTGCGCGGTGCTGCAGAGCGAGCTCGCCCTGGAGCGGGTCGCGATGGAGCTGGGCGAGGACTGCCAGGCCGAGGGCGTGCGCTACGTCGAGGTTCGCTTCGCGCCGCAGCTGCACGTTCATGGCCACATGAGCACCGTCCAGGTGATCAAGGCGGTGGCGCGCGGGCTGCAGCGCGCCGCCGACGAGTTCAACGCCCGCGCCGAGGTCGCTGACGGCCGCGAGCCGCGCTTCGCCTTTGGCATCATCTGCTCGGCGATGCGCATGTTTACCGAGGGATTCAGCGAGTACTTTGCGCAGCTCATTCACGCCCACAGCTACGCGCCTGCCAAAGAGGTCTATCGTCACGCCTCCCTCGAGCTCGCACGGGCCGCGGTGCTGGCGCGCGATCGCTACGGGCTACCGGTCGTCGGCCTCGACCTCGCTGGCGAGGAGGCTGGCTACCCCGCAGGCGAGCACATCGACGCGTTCCAGTTCGCCCACAAGAACTTCCTCGCCAAGACTGTTCACGCCGGCGAGGCCTACGGGCCAGAGTCGATCTTCCAGGCGATCACCGACTTGCACGCCGAACGCATCGGTCATGGCACGTATCTCCTCGATCCCACGGCGATCCGCGACCCGGCCATTGTCGACAAGGAGGCGTACGTCAAGAAGCTTGGCCAGTACATCGCCGACAGGCGGGTCACCCTGGAGGTCTGCTTGACCTCAAACCTGCAGACCAACCCACAGATGAAGAACCTGTCGGAGCACCCGTTTCGCAAGCTGCGCGACCACCGCGTCTCGACAACGATCTGCACCGACAACCGGACGGTCAGCAACACGACCGTGACCCGCGAGCTTCAGCTCGCTGTCGAACATTTCGACTTGAGCCGGCGGGATCTGCGCTCGATCCTGATCTACGGTTTCAAGCGCAGCTTCTTTGCGGGCACCTACCAGCACAAGCGTGCGTACGTTCGACAGACGATTGACTACTACAACGAGGTGGAGCGGCGCTTCTTCTCGGAGAAGGCGAGCAAGGGCTAGCGGCGCGCCAGGCGACCGGACGAGCGGGTGGTCGCATCCGCCGCGCAGGTGGTCGGCAGAGCCGGGCAGGCGATTGGATGGTGCCATGCAACGCGACAACAGCGCCCGGATCTTCCGCTTCATGCAGGACCGCGAGACGATCCTTGAGGAGGTCGCCAACCGGGTGGTCCGCCGCAAGGTCCGCCAGGCGAATCTTTCCGACGAGAAGAGCCTGGAGTACCTCCTCAACGAGGCCGCGTACCTCGAGATGCAACGCCTCGAACGGGGTTCGTCGAAGCTCGACCTGAAGCCGTACGAGTACTGGCACGATATCGCCCGTCGCATCGGCAAGGCCTCTGAACACGAAAAGACGCGCATCCTTCGCGAGTTGGTGCGCGCCTACGCCAACGATGTCGCCGGCCGGTTCACGCCCGAGGTCTATCGCTTCGCGACCTCGGTGCTGCCCGTCGGCCTGTCGATGCTCTTCAACGCGACCAGCTTTGACAGCCTGGTGCGCAACTTTCGGCATCTGTCGGACCGCATCATCATCGAAGGCGAGTCGGCTACCTGGCGGCGTCTGGCCGAGCAGGGAACGCTGGTGGTGGTGCCGACCCACTCGAGCAACCTCGACTCGATCGTGGTCGGCTGGGCGCTCAACGAGGCGGGGCTGCCGCCGGTAACGTATGGCGCAGGAAAGAACCTCTTTACGAACCCGCTCACCAGCTTTTTCATGCACAATCTGGGCGCTTACAAGGTGGACCGTAGAATCCGGCACACGATCTACAAGGAAGTTCTCAAGAGTTATAGCGAAGTGCTGCTCGAGCGCGGTTACCACTCCCTCTTCTTCCCGGGGGGCACGCGCAGCCGGTCGAATCATATCGAGAGCGACATCAAGCTCGGTCTGTTGGGCACGGCGCTGACGGCGTACACGAGCAATCTGCTCAATCACCGGCCCGATCCCAAGGTCTTCATCTGCCCGCTGACGATCAACTACCACCTTGTCCTGGAGGCCGAGACCCTGATCGCCGACCACCTGCGGACCGACGGCGGCGCGCG